>NZ_SMYJ01000034.1:0-107368 GCF_009720285.1 Bradyrhizobium sp. BR2003 | reverse complement strand
GCAGGCCCAGTCGATCGAGAACGCGCTCGGGCTCAAGGAGGGCAAGGGGCCTTTCAACATCGAGCTGTTCGGCGGTTCGCCCGACGACAACAATGCGTACTTCTTCTACGACGGCGCGATGTCGGTGTTGAAGCCGTATATCGACAGCGGCAAGCTCGTGGTCGGCAGCGGCCAGACGGGCATGAACAAGGTCGCGACGCTGCGCTGGGACGGCGCGACCGCGCAGGCGCGGATGGATAATCTGCTCAGTGCGTTCTACGGCAAGAAGCGCGTCGATGCGGTGCTGTCGCCCTATGACGGCCTGTCGATCGGCATCATCTCCTCGCTGAAGAGCGTTGGCTACGGCAGCAAGGACCAGCCGATGCCGTACATCAGCGGGCAGGATGCCGAAGTCCCCTCGATCAAGGCGATGCTGCGCGGCGAGCAATATTCAACCATCTTCAAGGATACCCGCGACCTCGCCAAGGTGACGGCCGACATGGTCGACGCCGTGCTGAGCAAGAAGGAGGTCAGCGTCAACGATACCAAGACCTACAACAACGGGGTCAAGGTAGTTCCGTCCTATCTCCTCAAGCCGGTCGTGGTGGATAAGGCCAATTGGGAGAAAGTCCTGATTGACAGCGGCTACTACAAGCGCTCGCAATTCGACTAGAGCGTTTTCGAGCGAAGTGGGTACCGGTTCGCGTGAGGAAAACGCGTCAAAACTGGAATCTGGAGCCCCGTTCCGATTTAATCGGAACGGAATAGGCTCTAGGGCTGACAGGCGGGTGAGCGGTGGCGAACCGCGCCGAGGCCGATCGACGCTGCGGGACATGATCCGATGACGGCTATGCTGGAGATGCGCGGCGTCAGCAAGAGCTTTGCCGGCGTGCAGGCGCTGCGCGAGGTCAGCTTCACCGTCGAGGCCGGTCAGATCCATGCGCTGGTCGGCGAAAACGGCGCCGGCAAGTCGACCTTGATGAAGGTGCTGAGCGGGGTCTATCCGGCCGGAAGCTACGATGGGTCGATCGTGTTCGACGGCGAGGAGCGGCGCTTCCGCGACATCAACGACAGCGAGGCGCTCGGGATCATCATCATCCATCAGGAGCTGGCGCTGATCCCGCTGATGTCGATTGCCGAGAACATCTTCCTGTCGCATCCGCCGTCGCGGTTCGGCGTCATCGACCGCAACGCGGTGCATCGGCGGACCGCCGAACTGTTGGCGCAGGTCGGCTTGCGGGAGCCGCCGGACACGCTGATCACCGACCTCGGCGTCGGCAAGCAGCAGCTCGTTGAAATCGCCAAGGCGCTGTCCAAGCGGGTGCGCCTCCTGATCCTCGACGAGCCGACCGCAAGCCTCAACGAGGCCGACAGCGCCGCCTTGCTCGAGCGGCTCCTGGCCTTCCGCGAGCAGGGCATCGCCTCGATCCTGATCTCGCACAAGCTGAACGAGGTTGCGCGCGTCGCCGACCGCATCACGGTGCTGCGCGACGGCCGCACCGTCGACAGCATCGACTGCCGGACCGAGCGCATCGAGGAGGACCGCATCATCCGCAGCATGGTCGACCGCGATCTCGCGCATCGTTTCCCCGAACGAAAGGCGGAGATCGGCGAACCCGTGATGACGGTGCAGAACTGGTCGGTGTATCACCCGCTGCATCCCGAGCGGCAGGTGATCAAGAACGTCGACTTCACGCTGCGGCGCGGCGAGGTGGTCGGCATCGCCGGCCTGATGGGCGCCGGCCGCACTGAGTTCGCGATGAGCCTGTTCGGCCGCGCCTGGGGCACCAACGTCTCCGGCAAGGTCCGCTTCGATGGACGCGAGGCCGATCTGTCCAGCGTGCCGGCCGCGATCGATGCCGGCATCGCCTATGTCACGGAAGACCGCAAGCAGCTCGGGCTGATCCTTGCCGCCGACGTCCGCAAGAACGTGACGGTGGCGAGCCTGCGCCAGGTGTCGGAACGCGGCGTGATCGACGATGTCGCCGAGCTGAAAGCCGCAAGCGACTACCGCACCCGGATGCGGATCCGCTGTTCCGACGTCTACCAGGCGACCGGCGACCTCTCGGGCGGCAACCAGCAGAAGGTCGTGCTGTCGAAATGGTTGATGACCGATCCGAGGGTGCTGCTGCTGGACGAGCCGACGCGCGGGGTCGACGTCGGGGCCAAATACGAGATCTACTCCATCATCAACGAGCTGGCCGAGGCCGGCAGGGGCGTCGTGGTGATCTCCTCGGAGATGCCCGAGCTGCTCGGCATCTGCGACCGGATCTGCGTGATGAATGACGGCGCCTTCGTCGGCGAGTTCGCGGCGCACGATGCGACGCAGGAGAAGATCATGCGCGCCATCATGCGCAATGTCAGAATGTCCGGACGCGGCGCCGACGAAAGAGCGGCACGCGCCGGAGGAGGGGCGCCATGACCGACAAGACGGTATCACTTCCCGAGACCCCCAGGCATTCCGGCTTCATCAAGAACAATCTGCGCAACTACGGCATGCTGCTGTCGCTGCTCGCGATCATGCTGTTCTTCGAGATCGTGACCGACGGCACGCTGTTGCAGCCGCTCAACCTCACCAATCTAGTGCTGCAGAACAGCTACATCGTCATCATGGCGCTCGGCATGCTGCTGGTGATCGTCACCGGGCATATCGATCTGTCGGTCGGCTCGGTCGCGGGCTTCGTCGGCGCCGTCGCGGCGGTGCTGATGGTGCGCTACCATGTCAGCTACCCGATCGCCTTCGTCGCCTGCCTTCTGGTCGGTGCCGCGATCGGCGCGGCACAGGGCTATTGGGTGGCCTATTTCGGCATTCCGTCCTTCATCGTGACGCTGGCGGGCATGCTCGTGTTCAAGGGCCTCGCGCTCGCGGTGCTGCAGGGCCAGTCGGTCGGGCCGTTCCCGCCGACCTTCCAGAAGCTGTCGTCGGGCTTCATCCCCGAGCTGTTCCCGAGCGCCGGCACGCTCTATCCGACGTCGCTCGCGATCGGCATCGTCCTGGCGTTTGTCCTGGTGCTGGCCACCGCCAGGAGCCGGGCGCGCGAGCAGGCGCACGGCATTGCCGTCGAGCCCTACGCGTTTTTCATCGTCAAGAGCATCGCGCTGGCGGGTGCGGTGCTCTACTTCACCTATCTGATCGCCTCGCATCGCGGCCTGCCCAACGTGCTCGTGATCATGACCGTCCTGATCGCGCTCTATGGCTTCGTCACGCGGCGGACGGTGATCGGTCGGCAGATCTACGCCGTGGGCGGCAATGCCAAGGCGGCGAAGCTGTCTGGTGTCAAGACCGAACGGCTCACCTTCTTTACCTTCGTCAATATGGGCGTGCTGGCCGCGCTCGCCGGGCTGGTGTTCGCAGCCCGGCTCAACACCGCGACGCCGAAGGCCGGTCTCGGCTTCGAGCTCGATGTGATCGCCGCCTGCTTCATCGGCGGTGCGTCGGCCTATGGCGGCGTCGGCCGGGTCGGCGGCGCGGTGGTCGGTGCCATGATCATGGGCGTCATGAACAACGGCATGTCGATCCTCGGTATCGGCATCGATTATCAGCAAGTGATCAAGGGCCTCGTCCTGCTCGGCGCCGTCTGCATCGATGTCTACAACCAGCGCCGCTGACCGCCACGCAGTCATGACTTCACGATAGGGGGCGCAACTCTTCCCGTGCGTCGTCCCGGCGAGGCTTGCGCCGTCGGGCAAATCAGTGATTGGCGATTTCGGCCGGAGCATCCAGGAGTGGCAGATGCCTGATGCGGCGCACGACGAGGATGGCAATTGCGGCAGCGGCGATCGGTGCCAGTTGCAGGCCGTTGGCGCCCGCGGGCACCATGGCGAATGGCGTCAAATAAAGCGCAGCGAGGGCGATGCGTTCATAGGGCAGCCAGCCCTGCGCAAGCGCCTGCGCGATCAGCCACGCGCCCGGGATCGCCAGGATCACGACCTCATAGTTGCCCAGCGACGGCACGCACAGGCCGGTCATCGCCACCATCAGCGCGATCTCGGCGGCGCCGCCGGGACGTTTTCGCAGCACCAGGAACAGGACGACGATCGCGATCGCGGCTGTGGTTACCTGGACGAGCCAGGCCGTGCTGCTGGATCCGCCGGCCAGCCTGACCGCGGCATAGGGACTGGCGAACTTCTCGAAACCGGGTCCGCCGCCGAGGCTCCAGGCGCTCGCCTCCGGCAGCACGGCAACGAACTTGATCCACGGGTCGATCCCGAAGATGGCGGTGGCCGCCAGCACGAGCACGAGCGTCGTTGCGGCCGCCGCGGCGAGCGCGCGCCAGCGCCGCGTCAGGATCAGCAGCAGCGGCGCAAGCAGGGCGATCTGCGGCTTGTAGCTGAAGCACCCGAGCAGCACGCCGGCGATCACCGGGTAGCGGTCCAGCGTGACGGCCGATCCGCCGAGCAGGGCCGCCGAGAACAGCGAATTCTGTCCGAACAGCGCGCATACCCACACGCCGGGAAAGGCGAGTGCGGGAACGACGGAGCCGCGCTCGAGCATGGCTCTCACCGCGGCTGCATAGGCGGCGCCGGTCGCGAAGATCCAGATGACGGCCGCCGTTGCAAAGGGAACCAGTGCGAAGGGCATCCAGAACAACAGCGAGGTCGGCGGGTAGAAGAACGGTGCGTAGGTGTTCTGACCGAGCACGGCCGCTATGGCGGCGCGGCCTGCGTCGCCATAGGCGTCGCCGGCGCGGCCTTCGAGCGCGAGCTTTGCCGCCGTCCAGAACGCCGCGAAATCATGGCCGACATCCATCGTCGGCGCAGCCCATGGGATGATCGCGATGCAGCCGATGAACAGGACGAGAAATACGCGGGTGAAGGCGGTGACACGGTCAGCCGTGAGCCAGTCGGCCTCGCGTAGCGCGGAGGCCAGCGCGCCCGCGTCCGACCGCGGTGAATGCGCGATTGCCGCCTGCGGCCGACCTGTGGACGCGCTTGACATCCGGCCGATGGTTGCGCGCGGCATCATCGTGCCACGATCCGCGTCATTCGCCGCGGGGTGACGCGCGGCGTCTTCAGCGAAGGCCAGCCCGTGTCCCTCGAGGTCCGACTTCTGCGACATCGGCCGCTTCATCCCAATCGCGTCGTGCACGCGCAACATGTGGATCAAATCGTCTAAGGTTGCGTAAACCCGATCGTTGCAATTGGCCGCGGCGCAATCGGAACCGATGATCGACATTGCCCCTTGTCCGCGGCCTGTCACGCCGCGCATGGTAAATGAACCCGCAACGCCGGCGGAGCGCGCGGCGCTGGATGCGGCGCCCGACGGTCAAGGTTCATCGCGAATGGCGGTATTGCAGCAGTTCGGCCACGACATCTGGATTGCCGGGGGGCCGAACCTTGCGGTCGCCGGCTTTCACTATCCGACCCGGATGGCCGTCGTCAGATTATCGGACGGCGGCCTCTTCATCTGGTCGCGTCGGTGCCGCGCAAGTTCCGCGTTGCCTTCACGGGCCGCCGCGCCGCGCGTGCCGCCTTGCAAAGGATTCTGGCGTGGCCCGCCGAAAAGGTGCTGATGGCCCATGGAACGCCAGTCGAAGAGGATGCGCCGGCCTTCTTGCGCCGCGCCTTCGCGTGGCTCTCGGGCTGATGATTTCATCGCGGATGCGGCGTTGGGGATCAACCGCCTGAGCGGAAATGCCGCGGCGAATGCCGCGTTTCGCGGCGGATCAGCCGGCGGAGGGTCGATGGCTCGGCATATCCAACCTTGCCCGCGATCTGTTCGACCGAAAGGCGCGTGGTCTCGAGCAACGACCGCGCCGTCTCGATCCTGATGCGTTGCACGAATTGAATGGGCGACAGGCCGCAGATCGATTCGAGCCGTCTGGCAAATGTCCGCGGCGCGAGCGCGGCGGCGGCGGCGACGTCCCCGATCGTAAAGTCGCGCGCGATGTTGCTGCGGACCCATTTCTCGGCCCTGGCGACCTTGGGATCCTGGCTGGCAAGATAGTTGATCGCCATGAACGGCGCCTGCGAATGCCGCTCGCCAAGCAGCAAATAGTTGGCGCAGCCCTTGGCCAGCGCCGGGCTGCCGAAACGCGTGATTACCGCAAGCATCAGGTCCATCTGCGCCATCGCCGCGCCGGCGGTTGCGATCGGCCAGTCGGCGACCACCATCCGCTCCGTCATCAGTTCGACATTCGGATAGCGTTGCCGAAACAGCGGCGCGAACCACCATGTCGTGGTCGCTCGCTTGCCGTCGAGCAGGCCGGTCTCCGCCAGCAGGAAACTGCTGGCGCAGGACGCGGCGAGCATCGCGCCGTTCGCGAACGCCGTGACCAGCATGTCGCGGGCGTGCCGACATGCCGGTGTCGCCAGCTTCCGTTCCAGTTCGCCGGCCGAAGCCGAGCCGAGCCCGGGAACGATGACGAGGTCGGCGCCGCGCAATCGGCCGGCGTGCCGCCTCGGCCCATAACGCAGCGTCAGCACCTCGAAGCGCGCGCGCTTCGAGGTGCTGATCCGGTTGGCGGTCGCCAGCACGTCGTGGGTGATGGCGGCCGCCGACGCGAGGCAGCCGTCGATCTCGACAACCGCGACCTTGGTCATGTCATAAAATCCGCGATCAATGTCATTTTTGACACTAGCTGCCGGGTTGGAAAATCGCAACTCTGACGCCGAGACGCTGCCGATCTCGATCAGGAGAACCGCGGATGCCGAACCGGCCGATGACCCAGGACGATCCGCTCGATGATTTCGAGCGCCGCCAGATTACCCTCGATGGGGCCGGCAAGACCGTCCATGTCGGCGGCGCAGGTCCTGCGGTGATCGTGATGGCGGAGATGCCGGGCATCAGCCCGCATGTGGCGCGCTTCGCCCGCTGGGTTCGCGATGCCGGATTCACCGTCTATATGCCCTCGCTGTTCGGCCGTGACGGCGCGGTCGCGAGCGCGGAGGAGGGCGCTGCGGTGTTTCAGCGCGCCTGCGTCAGCAGGGAGTTTCGTGCGATGGCCGCAAACCAGTCCAGTCCCGTGACGCAATGGCTGCGCGCGCTGGCGCAATTTGCCCATGGCGAATGCGGCGGTCCCGGTGTCGGGGCCATCGGGATGTGCTTTACCGGCAATTTCGCGCTCACCATGATGCTGGAGCCGTCGATGCTGGCGCCGGTGCTTTCGCAGCCGTCATTGCCATTGAACGATCCGGCGGGCATCGAGATCGCGCCGGAGCAAGTCAAAGCGGTGCGCGAGCGGTTGGAGCGCGAGGACCTGACCGTGCTGGCCTATCGCTTTGAGGGCGACAAGTTCTGCATGGCGCAGCGCTTTGCGGCCTATCGCGAGGCGCTCGGCGACCGCTTCATCGGGCGAGTGCTTGCCGACAGCGCGGCGAACCGCGATGTGCCGCCGTTCTTCCGGAATTTCGTCACGACACCGCACAGCGTCGTGACCGTGCATCTGATCGACGAGGCGGGCCAGCCGACCATCGCGGCCCGCGATGAGATCCTGGCGTTTTTTAGGCAGCGGCTGTCAACCGCGAGCGGATGAGCCCGGCCGATCGAAATAGGCGAATGCGGCGCTCGTCAGGCTGCCCAGCAGGGACCAGAACACCAGGCTGGTCAGCGTGACGGCGACCACGAACTGATGCGACAGGGACGAAGGCACGCTGGTCTCAACATGCTCCAGCTCGGGCGCGCCGATCAGATGCGGCAGCATGATCAGGACCACGCCGGCGATGGCGGCCGGCATCGAGCGTCGGAACACGATCAGCCCGAGGCCGGCAGCGGTCGCCAGCACCGCCGTCACCCACCAGATCTGGCGCGAGAGCAATGGAGCGGTGGGGACCCCCGGCAATTCGGGCGGCAGTCCGAGGCCCGGCGCGATGGTGAAGACGGCAAAACCCGCAAGGCCCCACATCAAGCCTTCATGCCACGAGATCTGCTCGCCGGTCGCGCCGCCGCGAACCGCGAGAAAGCCGCAGAGCAGGAGCGCAAAGCCGATCGCGGTCAGGATGTTCGCCCCCGCGGTATAGACGTTGCGTTCCAGACCGTCGCGCGGCTCCCAGGCCTCCGCGCCATGATCATGATCCGCATGATCGTGGACGAGGATCGCCTGCGGTGGCGCGGCGGCTTCGTGCTTGTGCGCGGCCGCCTTCTCATAGACCTCGGCCCTGAGGATCAGGGGAACGGTGCCGAATTGCTGGACCGCGGTGACGATCAGGCCGACGATGAACCCGGCAATGACCGACGAGAAGACGATCGAGCGAAACGTGCTCATGCCGACAAGGTCAGTGGCAGGGGAAGGCGTTGGAATGGCGCACGTCATGCGCGACGTTGTGGATCACGTCGATGTGCGAGAAGCCGACGACGCCGACGATGAACAGGCCAAGGGTCATGGCCATCAACGATTGTGCAAGCCGTCCGACCTGTCGGGTAGCGATCGGCAGATGTGTGACCTGAGCTTGAGTAACTTGGGATTGCGCGGTCTGGGACTGGCTCATGGTCGTTCTCCACATTCGATTTGATCGGCTTCTAGCAGCTTTCGCGTGATGTCGCGACTGGTAAGATGCAAATTTGTTCCAGGGAGAATGCGCTTGCGCTCGATCTTGGCGCGTGCAGCTGCCTTGAAGGCGTCTTCATAGCGCTCGAAATAGTCGATGCAGGCCTCCGGCACCGGCTCCGCGCCGAGCAACGTCCGAAACGCGCCCCGATGCACCACGCAGATGGCGCGGTGATCCGGGACTGGAAAGACCAGGGAGGCGATGTCGGTGCGCCATTGAACGCCGCCATTCGCGGCGGCGTCCTCTGCGCCGTCAGCGTCGGATGGTGAATTCATCCGGACCTCGCCGCGATTCCCACTTGGCCTGTTCGAGCTCCGGACGGTCGCATTCGGTCTGGGGGTAACCGATGCAGAGATAGCCGATAAATTTCCAGGAGTGCGGGATTTCCAGAACGTCATGAATGCGTTCTGGATTGAGGATCGATACCCAGCCGATGCCGATGCCTTCGGCGCGCGCGGCAAGCCACATCGAGCAGATCGCGGCTACCACCGAATATTCCGACGTCTCCGGCATCGTCGCGCGGCCGAGACCGGCGCCGATCTGGTCGGTCTTCTCGGCAAACACGGCGAGATGGCCCGGCGCCTCCTCGAGGCCTGATAATTTCAACGCGGCATATTTGGCGGCGCGCTCGCCCGAATAGGACCGCAGCGCATCGGCGTTGCAGGCCTTGAAGTCGTCGATGACCGCGCGGCGGCGCGCCGCATCGTCGACAATGACGAACCGCCAGGGTTGGCTCAGGCCGACCGAAGGCGACAGGCAGGCGATCTCGATCAGCCGCTCGATCGCGCCATCCGGCAGCGGATCGGTTCGGAAGCGCCGCACGTCGCGCCGCCACACGAACAGCTCATGCAGCTGGCGGCGAAACGCATCGTCGAATGAGACCATCGCGGGGCCCTTGGCAGGATCGATCTCGGACTTCATTTAAGCTTCATCGGCAGGCCCGCAACGACGAACTCGACCTCGTCTGCGATGCCGGCGATAGTCTGGTTCATGGTTCCTGCGGCATCGCGGAAAGTCCGCGCCAATGCATTGTCCGGCACGATGCCGAGACCGACCTCGTTGGTGACCAGCACGACCGGGCTGTGCTGGCGCGACAGCGCACCCGCCAGCCGCGTCACGTCCTGCGACCAGTCGCGCCCGGCATGCAGCAAATTGGATAGCCAGAGCGTCAGACAATCGACCAGCCTCGCGCCGCCGCCATCGGTCTCGGACAGCACGTCAACGAGATCGAGCGGCACCTCGCGCTCGATCCAGTCGCTGCCGCGCCGCGTGCGATGCTTGGCGATCCGCTCCTCCATTTCCGCGTCGAGCGCCTCGGCGGTCGCGATATAGACCGGCTGTCCCGGAAAGCTGCGCGCACGAAGTTCGGCGCGCCGGCTCTTGCCGGACCGGGCTCCCCCCGTGATCAGAATGACGGCCATATCATCTCCTGTGCGACCGGTACGCACGTCGTTCGGAAACGCTCTAACCACCAATCGCGGAGAAAGACAAAGCCGAAATCCGTTACGGAGGGCTTGCGCTCGGCCGATGTCTTGCGCATCAGGGGGATCGCGGCGAGGAGAGGGTAGCGTGGGTTTTGCGGGAGCGATGGCGGTGGCGATGGCGGTGGATGCCTTGATCGGCTGGCCGACGTGGCTGTTTGCACGTATCGGCCATCCCGTGACCTGGCTCGGCCGGCTGATCAATGTTGTCGATAGCGCCTGGAACCGTGCCTCCGACCCGCCGGCGTTCCGGTGCGTGGCTGGCGTCGCGGCCGCGATCTCGGTGATCGCGCTGATGGTTGCGCTCGGTTGGGCCGTTCAGTCCGTGCTTGCATCCGGATGGGTTCGCGTTGTCCTTGTCGGTGTCCTGGCGTGGCCGCTGGTTGCCGTGCGCTCGCTGCATGACCATGTCGCCGCGGTGGCAAGTCCTCTTCTATCCGGCGACATCACGGCCGCGCGTTCGGCGGTCGCGCAGATTGTCGGACGTGATCCGGCAACGCTCGACGATGCCGGCATTGCGCGCGCCGCCATCGAGAGCCTCGCTGAGAATGCATCCGACGGCATCGTGGCGCCGGTGTTCTGGGGCGCGCTGTTCGGCCTGCCGGGAATCCTTGGCTACAAGGCGATCAACACGCTGGACTCGATGATTGGCCACCGCACCGAGCGGCACGAAGCCTTTGGCTGGGCAGCCGCACGGATCGACGATCTCGCCAATCTCGTTCCGGCACGGCTGACCGGGCTGCTGTTCGTGCTGCTCGCGCCGAACCGTTCGCAGGCGTGGTCATGCATGTTGCGCGATGCGCATCGGCATCGTTCGCCGAATGCCGGCTGGCCGGAAGCCGCGATGGCCGGCGCGCTCGGCGTGCGGCTCAGCGGTCCCCGCATCTATCACGGTCGCATCGCCGATGAACCCTGGCTGAACGAGGGGGCGCGCGATCCGGCTGGTGCTGACGTCCTCACCGGGCTGAAACTCTATCGTTACGCCATGATGCTGTTGGCTGCGGCGTTCGTGGCGCTGGCGTGAAGGAGCGGCGCATGCGTGAGCACGGCGGGAATCTGGATGTCGCCCAGCAGCGCTTCGGCGGCGCCGCGGACGAATGGATCGACCTGTCGACCGGGATCAATCGGGTGCCGTATCCCCTGGTCGATGTCGAGCCGCGGCATTGGAGCGCGTTGCCGTCGCGATCCGATCTTGAATCGCTGCACGACGCCGCGCGGCAGGCCTATGCCACCGACGCGCCGATGGTGGCGATGGGCGGTGCGCAGGCCACCATTCAGTTGCTGCCGCATCTGGCGTCTCGCGGCCGGGCGCGGATCCTGGCGCCGACCTACAATGAGTATGCCGCGGTGTTGTCGGCCGCCGGCTGGGACGTCGCCGAGATGTCCGATCTCGCCGCGCTCGCGGGAGCGGACATTGCCGTCGTCGTCAATCCGAACAATCCCGATGGACAACGCCACGATCGGCAGGAGTTGCTGGCCCTGTTGCCGCGCGTTGGCCGGCTCGTCATCGACGAGAGCTTTGCGGACGCCGTTCCTGACCTGTCTCTTGCACCGGAAGCAGGACGCGCGGGGCTCCTGATCCTGCGCTCATTCGGCAAGTTTTACGGACTTGCCGGCCTGCGCCTCGGCTTCGCGATCGGCAGCGAGGCGGACATCGCCGCGCTTGCCGCAATGGCGGGCCCATGGCCGGTTTCGGGCGCCGCGATTGCGATCGGACGACGCGCGTTGCTCGATCGCGACTGGGCAAAGGCGACAACCGCGCGGCTCGCGGACGACTGCGTCAGGCTCGACGCGGCGACGCGAGCGCAGGGCTGGACGCTGCTCGGCGGCACGCCGCTGTTTCGTCTTTATGAAGTCGGCGATGCGCTGGCCGCGCAGGAGAAGCTTGCCCGCGGCCAGATCTGGTCGCGGGTTTTCCGGCAGAAGCCGGGGTGGTTGCGGCTGGGCTTGCCGGGCAGCGAGGCCGAATGGTCGCGTCTTTCCGCCGTGCTGTCCGTTTAACGCGCCAGCGCGAGCAGGCCTTCGACATCGAGATGGGTCTCGATGTGCTCGGCAAGCGCATCGAGCGCGTTCTCGACCCTGGCGCCGTAGGGCTGATCAGCCGCCGCGATGTCGAGTTGCGCGAGGAAAGCCTTGCGAAATTCGTCCGAGGCGAACAGGCCGTGCAGATAGCTGCCGTGAACGCGCCCGTCGCTGGAAACGGCACCTTCGGCTGCGCCGTCGAGCGATGCGAAGGGCCGGCTGCGATCCGGGCCGTCGGTACGTCCGATGTGGATTTCGTAGGCGCTGATCGGTTGATCGGTCGCAGCATGCACTGCGCTGACGCGGGTCAGGGTCTTCTGCTCGCTCATGACAGTCGTGACATCGAGCAGCCCGAGGCCGCGCGTTTCGCCGGCAGGACCCTCGATCCCATCGGGGTCGGCGACGCTCTGCCCGAGCATCTGGTAGCCTCCGCACAGGCCGAGGACATGGCCGCCGCGGCGATGATGGGCCAAGAGATCGATGTCCCAGCCCTGCGTGCGCAGGAAGGCGAGATCGCCGCGGGTCGATTTCGAGCCAGGCAGGATGACGAGCTTCGCATCACCCGGGATGGCTTCGCCCGGACGTACCATCACGAGATCGACGCCAGGCTCGAGCTTGAGCGGATCGAGGTCGTCGAAATTGGCGATCCGCGACAGCGCAAGGAATGCGATCTTGCGCTGGCCCGGCTTGCGCGCCTCGCCGAGCCCGAGCGCATCTTCGGCCGGAAGCTCGCCGGCGCGGACGAACCAGGGCAGCACGCCAAAGCCGTGCCAGGTGGTGCGCTCTTCGATCAGGCGGTAGCCATCATCGAACAATGTCGGATCGCCGCGGAATTTGTTGATGACAAAGCCCTGGATCATCGCGGCATCGTCGGGATCGATCACCGTCTTGATGCCGACGAGCTGCGCGATCACGCCGCCGCGGTCGATGTCGCCGACCAGCACCACGGGCACGTCAGCCCGACGTGCAAAGCCCATATTGGCGATATCGGCTTTGCGTAAATTAATCTCGGCGGGGCTGCCGGCGCCCTCGACCAGCACCAGATCGGCGCGCGCCTTCAGGCGCGCAAAACTCTCCAGCACCGCGGCCATCAGCGACGGTTTCATGCCGGCATATTCGCGCGCGCGTGCGGTGGCGATCCGTTTGCCGTGCACGATGATCTGGGCGCCGACATCGCTCTCGGGCTTGAGCAGCACCGGGTTCATGTCGGTGTGCGGCTCGACGCCGGCGGCGAGCGCCTGCAAGGCCTGCGCGCGGCCGATCTCGCCGCCGTCGACGGTCACCGCCGCGTTGTTCGACATGTTCTGCGGCTTGAACGGCAGCACGCGCAGGCCGCGCCGTCGGGCGGCGCGCGCAAGGCCGGCGACGATGAGCGATTTGCCCACGTCGGAACCTGCTCCCTGGATCATCAATGCGCGCGCCATGGTGATGTCTGTCAGAACTCGACGCCCGGCTGGGCCTTGATGCCGGAGCGGAACGGATGCTTCACCAGCGTCATCTCGGTGACGAGATCGGCGATCTCGATCAGCTCCTCCTTGGCGTTGCGCCCGGTGAGCACGACATGGGTCATCGGCGGCTTCGACGTCGTCAGGAAGTCGACGACATCGGCAATCGCGAGATAATCGTAGCGTAGCGCGATGTTGATCTCGTCGAGCACGACCATGCGCAGGCTCGGATCTGCGATCAGCTGCTTGGCCTTTTCCCAGCCGGCTTGCGCTGCCGCGATGTCGCGGGCGCGATCCTGCGTCTCCCAGGTAAAGCCTTCGCCCATCGCATGGAATTGACAGAGATCGCCGAAATGCCCGGTGAGCAGGCGGCGCTCGCCGGTATCCCAGGCGCCCTTGATGAACTGCACCACTGCGCAGGGAAAGCCGTGCGCCACACAGCGCACGATCATGCCGAACGCGGAGGAGGATTTTCCTTTGCCGGCGCCGGTATGAACGATGATCAGGCCCTTTTCACCGCTCTTGGTCGCCATGATGCGGTCGCGGGCGGCCTTCTTTTTCGCCATCTTGTCCGCGTGCCGCGCATCCAGTGAAGAATCGGTGCCGACGGCGCCGTCCGCAGCGTCGTTTCCATCTGAAGTCATCACGTTCCTTCGGCTTGACAAGTGCGAGGCTTGGACGAATGGTGGTCCTGCGTTGGTTCCTGTCCTACGACAGGCGAAGAGGGAATGCGATAGGGCGATGACCGCAAGGTTCGCCCGAAGCGCAGCCGCCCCCGCGACCGTGACCGGAGAGATACCCAAGCCACTGATTCCATATGGAGTCGGGAAGGTGGGCATCGAAGGGTAAAACCTGCTCCGCAAGCCGGGAGACCTGCCAACGCAGCATGTTGTGAGACCGGCGGACGGGGTGTTCCGCGACGGGGAACGAACCTGTCCAAAATCGGTTCGTGTGCCTCATCGCTCCCGCTGTCAATCCAGGAAGGGCGATGAGCGTTACACTTCATGTCTGCATCACCTGCCGCGCCGGCCAGACGCCGGCGGAAGGTGAGCTCGCGCCCGGTGCGCGCCTGCATGCCGCGCTCGTCGAGGCCGGCGTGCCCGATGACGTCAATCTGGTTCCCGTCGCATGCCTGTCGGCCTGCAGCCAGGGTTGCTCGGTCGCGCTCAGCGCGCCGGGGCGGTGGTCCTATGTCTACGGCCGCTTATCCGCTGATAATGCCGCGGATGTGATCGCCGGTGCCTCCGCCTATGCGGCGGCGCCTGACGGCATCGTGCCGTGGCGCAGCCGTCCGGAAATCTTCCGCAAGCAATCGCTCGCCCGCATTCCACCCATCGCCGTCGTGCCGGAGGCCGCAGAATGACCACGCTCGCCAAAATTCCGGTCACGGTCGTGACCGGCTTTCTCGGCTCCGGCAAGACGACGCTGATCCAGCATCTGATCCGCAATGCCAACGGCAAGAAGCTCGCGGTGCTGGTCAACGAGTTCGGCAGCGAAGGCGTCGACGGCGACATCCTGAAGTCGTGCGCCGACGCCAATTGTCCGGCCGAGAACATCGTCGAGCTCGCCAATGGCTGCATCTGCTGCACCGTCGCCGATGATTTCATCCCGGCGATGGAGCAGTTGCTGGCGCGGAACGTGAAGCCCGATCACATCGTGATCGAGACCTCGGGGCTCGCGCTGCCGAAGCCGCTGCTGAAAGCGTTCGACTGGCCGGAGATCCGCTCGCGGATCACGGTCGACGGCGTGATCGCGCTGGCCGATGCCGAGGCTGTCGCCGCCGGCCGGTTTGCGCCTGATCCGGCCGCGGTGGACGCGCAGCGCGCAGCGGACGACAATCTCGACCACGAGACGCCGCTGTCCGAAGTGTTCGAGGACCAGATCGCCTGTGCCGATCTCGTGCTGCTGACCAAGGCCGATCTCGCCGGGGCGGAGGGGATCAAGGCAGCGAAAGCGGTGATCGCGGCCGAGATGCCGCGCGAGGTGCCGATGCTGCCCGTCGTCGACGGCACGATCGACGCGCGCGTGATCCTCGGCCTCGAGGCGGCGGCGGAAAACGATCTCGCGGCGCGGCCGTCGCATCACGATGGCGAGGAGGAACACGAGCACGACGATTTCAATTCCGTCGTGATCGATCTTCCGGAAGTTTCGGATGTCGACGCGCTGGTCGCCTCGATCAAGGGACTGGCGCGCGAGCAGAATGTGCTGCGCGCCAAGGGCTACATCGCGGTCGAGGGCAAGCCGATGCGGCTGCTGGTGCAATCGGTCGGCGAGCGGGTGCGGCATCAGTTCGACATGCCCTGGGGCGCCCGGGCGCGGCAGTCGAAGCTCGTCGTGATCGGCGAACATGCCGACATCGATGAAGCCGCGATCAGGGCACGGCTTGGTGTCTGATGCACGTCGTCTTCCGCGAGAGCCGCGGCCTTGAGGAGACCGCGACGCCAAGGGACCTCGGCCAGGATCCGGCCGATCTCGTGGTGTTGTCGTTTTCCGACAGCGATATTGCTGCCTTCGCGGCCGGCTGGCGGCGCGGCCGCGCTGCGTTGCCGTCGCTGCGGCTTGCCAATCTCGCGGAGCTGCGCCATCCGCTGTCGGTGGATACCTATATCGAGCGGACGCTGTCGCACGCCCGCGGCATCCTGGTTCGGCTGATCGGCGGCGAGCCCTATTGGTCATACGGGCTGGCCGCGGTGCATCGACTGGCGAAGGAGCGCGGCATTGCCCTGGTGGTGCTGCCGGCCGATGGCCGCGACGATCTGCGGCTGGATGAATTCTCGACCTTGCCGGTCTCGACGCTGCGCCGTCTCAAGGTGCTGTGCGACAAGGGCGGCCCCGTTGCCGCGCAGGCCGTGATCGCGCAACTGGCCCTGGCGTCCGGACTTTATGCCGGGCCTGTGGTCGGCGAGATCGATCTTCCCGAGATCGGCGCCTACGATTCGCGGCGCGGTGCCATCGCGGCATTGCCGGCACCGGATGGCCGGCCGCGCGTGCTGGTGACGTTTTATCGTTCTTATCTCGCGGCCGGCGACACGGCGCCGGTCGATGCCTTGATCGATGCACTGCGCGAGAGGGGTTTCGATGCGCACGGCGTGTTCGTCACCTCGCTGAAGGCGGCGGGCGTGGCCGATTGGCTGCGTGTCCAGTTCGCGCAATGCGTTCCAGCGGCCATCGTCAATGCGACCGCGTTCTCTGCGGCCGGTGACGACGGCACGACGCCGTTCGACGCTGCATCGTGCCCGGTGTTCCAGGTCGCTTTGTCGACGGCGCGGCGCGAGGACTGGGCCTTGTCGCTCCGCGGGCTCTCGCCCGGCGATCTCGCGATGCATGTGGTGCTGCCGGAGGTCGACGGCCGCCTGTTCGCGGGCGTCGTGAGCTTCAAGTCGCCTGGTGAGCGCGATCCCGAGCTGCAATTCGCGCATCTTGCGCATCGACCGGACGCCGAGCGTGTCGCGGCAATTGCCGCGCGCGTCGCAGCCTGGCATCGGCTCGCCAGCAAGCCGGCGCAAGAGAAGCAGCTTGCGCTGGTGCTCTCGAACTATCCTGGCCGTCCGCATCAGATCGCGCATGCCGTCGGCCTCGATGCGCCGGCTTCGGTCGAGGTGTTGCTGACGGATCTCGCGGCCGCGGGATTTGATGTTGAGCCGGTGGAGTCGCTGGGCGACGTGCTGTTGCGCCGGAAACTGACGTGGAACGTCGCCGACTATCGCGCGGCGCTTTCCGGCCTTCCGCAAGAACTGCAGGACGATCTCAGCCGCGCATGGGGCGCGCCGGAAGACGATCCCGATTGCCGTAACGGCGCATTTCATTTCGCGGCGATCTGCTGCGGCAAATCGGTCGTCGCCGTCCAGCCGGAGCGTGGTGAGGTGGGGCAGCGCGACGCCGACTATCACGATCTGGCGCGCACGCCCCGTCACGCCTATGTCGCGTTCTATCTGTGGCTCAGGCAGCGGGCCATCGATGCCGTCGTCCACATCGGCGCGCATGGCACGCTGGAATGGCTGCCGGGGAAGTCGGTTGCGCTGTCATCCGCATGCTGGCCGGAGGCGCTGATCGGCGATCTGCCTGTTGTGTATCCCTTCATCGTCAACGATCCCGGCGAGGCGGCTCAGGCCAAACGCCGGATCGGTGCCGTGACGATCGGCCACCTGCCGCCGCCACTGGCACAGGCCGTGGTGCCGGAAGGCCTGCGCCGTCTCGAGCGCTTGCTCGATGAGTATTCGACTGCCGATGGTCTCGATCCGGCGCGGCGGCAGCGCCTGATCGCCGCGATCCGCGACGAAGCGCGCCTCGCCGGGCTGGAAGACGATCTCGGTCTCGCCGCGTCGGTCTCCGCGGCCGAGGCCATTCCGCAGATCGATCGTTTCGTCTGCGATCTCAAGGAAAGCCAGTTCGGCGACGGCCTGCATATATTCGGGCAGGGCGCCTGCGGCGAGGCGGAGAGGGCGGCGCTGCGCGATGCGCTCGCGGGGCGGCGCGTGGCGCCGGGGCCGTCGGGCTCGCCCTGGCGTGGACGGGGCGATGTGCTGCCGACCGGACGCAATCTGTTTGCGGTCGATCCGCGCGCGGTGCCGACGCCGTCGGCACATGCGCAGGGTGTGAAACTTGCCGAGGAACTGCTGCGCCGTCATTTGCAGGATCACGGCGACTGGCCGAAGGGACTCGTGGTCGACCTCTGGGGCTCGTCGACGATGCGCACCGCCGGCGAGGATTTTGCGATGGCTCTGCACCTCGCGGGCATCGCGCCGCGCTGGGATCATGGATCGGGACGGGTGGCGGGCTACGACATCATCGCGCCGGCGGAGCTCGGCCGGCCGCGCATCGACGTCACGTTGCGCGTGTCGGGGCTGTTCCGCGACGTCTTCTCAGGGCTGGCCCAGTTGTTCGAAGCCGCGGCGGAGGCGTTGTCCGAACGCTGTGATGAGGCGGACGAGAACCCTTACCGGCAGCGCATCTCGCGCGTGTTCGGTCCTCGCCCCGGATATTATGGCGTTGGCATTGCATCGATGCCGGATGTCTTCACGGCGGAGGCGCGCGAGGCGGCCGGCGAAGCCTGGCTGTCGGCATCGTCATGGGCTCTCGCATCCGACGGCGAGATGCGGCCCGATCGCGCCGGCATCGAGGCGCGGCTCGCGGCCGCGGACAGTTTTGTTCACACCCAGGATCTGCCGGAGACCGATCTGCTGCTGGCTGCGGACTATGCCGCGCACGAGGCCGGCGTCGCGGCGGCGGCCCGGCGCCTCGGCACAAAAGTCCCGGCGCTCTATCACCTCGACGCGACGCGGCCGGATCGGCCGCATGCCCGCGCGTTGACCGAAGAAGTCTCGCGCGTGGTGCGGGCGCGCGCCGCCAACCCTGCCTGGATAGCGGGCATGATGCGCCATGGCTTCCGTGGCGCCGCCGAGATCTCGGCGACGCTGGAGCACATGGCGGCGTTCGCCCATCTCGCCGGCGCGGTGCCGCCGCATCTCTTCGATCTCTACTACGA
The DNA here is from genome assembly GCF_009720285.1 of Bradyrhizobium sp. BR2003. Taxonomy (NCBI): domain Bacteria; kingdom Pseudomonadati; phylum Pseudomonadota; class Alphaproteobacteria; order Hyphomicrobiales; family Nitrobacteraceae; genus Bradyrhizobium; species Bradyrhizobium sp. BR2003. The sequence goes on along the minus strand of NZ_SMYJ01000034.1, from coordinate 88,469 downwards.
TGCGACGCTCGGCAATGACGAGGTTCGCGGCTTCATGGCGCGCGAGAATCCGGCGGCACTGGCGGCGATCGAGACCTGCTTCACGAGATTGCATGAAGCCTCGCTGTGGCAGACGCGGCGCAATTCGATTGCGGCTGCGTTGCAGGAGGCCTCATGAGCGCGGTTGCGGTCAAGGGTTGGTGTCCCGGCGCGCTGCGGCCGATGCTATCGGGCGACGGCCTCGTGGTGCGCATTCGCCCGCGCGCCGGACGGCTGGATGCGGCGCAGGGTGCGGGAATCGCCGAGCTGGCGGCGCGATACGGCAACGGCCTGATCGACCTGACCAGCCGCGCCAATCTCCAGATCCGCGGCGTCAGCGATGAAGGTTATCCGCCCCTGGTCGATGGGCTCGCTGAGCTCGGGTTGCTGGACGCAGACTCGACTGCCGAGGCGCAGCGCAACATTCTGGTGACGCCGTTCTGGACTGCCGCCGACGAGACGCGCTCGCTTGCGACCGAGCTTGAGCAGGGGCTTGCCAGTGCTTCGCTTGATCTTCCAACCAAGTTCGGCTTCGCAATCGATGACGGCAATGCGCGGATGCTGGCGGGTGCATCCGCCGATATCAGGATCGAGCGCGATCGCAGCGGCGAACTGCTGGTACGTGCCGATGGCGCACAGCGCGGGCTTTCGGTCAGGCGGAGCGAGGTTGTGCAGGCGGCGCTGGCACTGGCCGAGTGGTTCGTCGCCTCCGGCGGAGCCAGGGGTGAGAAACGGCGGATGGCGGCTCATCTCGCCGGCGGCGCGAGCGTTCCCGAGACACTTCGCGGCGATGCCGAGCCCCTGGTCCGATCGGCGGACCCTGCGCCTGGCCTCTATCCGGCGGGCGCGATGGTTGGCGTCGTCTTCGGGCAGATGCCGCACCAGACGCTCGGCGATCTTGCCGGGTGTGCGCAGGCTCTTCGCATGACGCCGTGGCGGATGATGCTGGTGGAGGGGATGCGCGAGATGCGCCGTGGGTCGGAACTCGTGACTGAAGCCGGTGATCCCAGGCTGCGCGTGGTCGCCTGCAGCGGCGCACCGCGCTGCGGCGAGGCGCATGCGGATACGCGTATGCTGGCATCGGCGCTCGCGCGGCATATCCCACCCGATGCGCGGCTTCACGTCTCCGGCTGCGCCAAGGGCTGCGCCCATTCCGGTTCTGCGGATGTTACCCTCGTTGGAACAGACGACGGCTTTGATCTGATCCGCCGTGGCACGACGCGGGATGCGCCGGTCATCCGAGGGCTGACCAGTTCATACCTCGTCGTAAATCCCTCCGTGCTGACGGGAGGCCATTGATGCCGCACGTCTACGAGACCGACGGTGCGACGATCTATCGCCAGTCCTTTGCCACCATTCGCTCCGAGGCCGACCTCGCCCGCTTCACGCCGGACGAAGAGCCGGTGGTCGTGCGCATGATCCATGCCGCCGGCATGGTGGGCCTGGAAACACATGTGCGCTTCACACCAGGCATGGCTGCGCGCGCGCGAGCCGCCTTGCAGGATGGCGCGCCGATCCTCTGCGACGCGCGCATGGTGTCGGAAGGAATTACGCGCGCGCGGCTGCCGGCCGGCAATGCCGTCATCTGCACGCTTGGTGATATCAAGGTACCGGCACTCGCGCAATCGATGCGCAACACGCGCTCCGCGGCGGCGCTCGAGCTGTGGCGGCCGCATCTGGGCGGCGCCATTGTCGCGATCGGCAATGCGCCGACGGCGCTGTTTCATCTGCTCAACATGCTGGAGGACGCCGATTGCCCAAGGCCGGCGGCGATCATCGGCTGTCCGGTCGGCTTTGTCGGCGCGGCGGAATCCAAGGCGGCATTGATGGCTGAGCCCCCGGTGCCGGCGCTGACGGTCGAGGGACGGCTCGGTGGTTCGGCGATCACGGTTGCCGCCGTCAATGCGCTGGCGAGCCGGAGCGAATAGCGATGGGGCGTATCATCTGCTGCGGGCTCGGCCCAGGCGATCCGGACCTGATGAGCGTGCGCGCCGACCGCATGGTGCGTGCCGCGAAGCATGTCGCCTATTTCCGCAAAAAGGGGCAGCCGGGGCAGGCGCGCCGCATCGTCGAAGGCTTGCTCGCCGCTGACGTCAGCGAATATCCGATGGAATATCCGGTTACCACGGAAATCGCGTTCGACAGTCCGGACTACGCGCGGCTGCTGGCTGACTTCTATGACGAATGGGCCGAGCGCCTGGCGCGATTTGCGCGCGCGATCGACATCGTCGTGCTCTGCGAGGGCGATCCCTATTTCTATGGCTCGTTCATGCATCTGCATGCGCGGCTGCAGGGGCGTGTCGAGCTCGAGGTGATCGCCGGCATTCCCGGCATGGTCGGCTGCTGGAATTCGGTGGGCCGGCCGATTGCGCTGGCTGACGATGTGACGACCGTTCTGATGGGGACGCTGCCGGAGCCGGAACTCGCCGACCGGATGCGCAGCTCCGACGCGCTGGTCGTGATGAAGACCGGTCGCAATCTTCCGAAGATCCGCCGCGCGCTGGCATCCGCGGGGCGCCTCGATGATGCGTGGCTCGTCGAACGCGGCACCATGCCGGATCAGCGCGTCGCCCGGCTTGCGGATATCGGCGAGGCCGATTGTCCGTATTTTGCGATCGTGCTGGTGCACGGGCAGGGGCGGCGCAGGGAGGCTGCGCAATGACCGGCACGCTGACCATCGCGGGGCTCGGACCGGGCGATGAGGCGCTGATCACGCCGGAGGTCTCTGCTGCGCTCGCGGCTGCGACCGACATCGTCGGCTATGCGCCCTATGTGACGCGCGTGCCGCCGCGGGCCGGGCTCACGCTGCACCCCTCGGACAATCGCGTGGAGTTGCAGCGCGCCGCTGACGCGTTGCGGCTTGCGTCGGAAGGGGGCCACGTCGTCGTGGTGTCCTCGGGCGATCCCGGCGTGTTCGCGATGGCATCAGCCGTGTTCGAAGCGCTCGAGGATGCGCCGCAATGGCGCGACCTGCCGATCCGCGTTCTGCCCGGCGTGACGGCGATGCTGGCGGCGGCGGCAAGCGCCGGCGCGCCGCTCGGTCATGATTTCTGCGCGATCAACCTCTCCGACAATCTCAAGCCATGGCCGCTGATCGAGAAACGCCTGCGGCTTGCGGCCGAAGCCGACTTCGCGATCGCGATGTACAATCCGCGCTCGGCCAGCCGGCCGGAAGGTTTTGGTCGCGCGCTCGAGATCTTGCGCGAGGCGGGCTGTGACGAGCGGATCGTGGTGTTCGCGCGCGCCGTCAGCACGCCCGAGCAGCGGATCGTGACGGTCGAACTGCGCGACGCGCGGCCGGAGATGGCCGACATGCGGACGCTCGTGATCGTCGGCAATTCGGCGACACGGCGGGTCGGCCGCTGGGTCTATGCGCCGAGGCAGGTCCGATGACCGAGCCATTGCATCACCTCGCGCACGCTCTCCACCCGCGGCCTGTCGGGCAGCGGCGGTCGCGTGATCATGATGACGGGAAGGCCGAGCGCGCGGGCGGCGTCGATCTTGGCGCGCGCGCCGGTTCCGCCGGAGTTGCGGGCGACGATCCACTCGATGCCACGCACGCGCATCATCGCGAGCTCGCCCTCGAGCGTGAAGGGGCCGCGCGACACGATGACGTCCGCGTCGGGCAAGGACAGCGTTTCGTCGGGAGGGTCGACGAAACGCAACGTATAGGCATGTTGCGGCCAGTTGCCGAACGGCGCGATGTGCTGGCGGCCGATCGCGAGGAACACGCGGGCGGGGCTGTCCGGCAAGGCCGTGGCCGCGGATACGACATCCGCGACCTCGATCCAGCGATCGCCGGAAATTTTGTCCCAGGGCGCGCGCTCAAGCGCGATCAGCGGCGTTGTGGTTTGCGCACAGGCAGCGATCGCGTTGCGGCTCATCTCGGCCGCGAAAGGATGCGTCGCGTCGATCACATGCGTGATGGCTTCGCGACGCAGATATTCGGCAAGACCGCTGGCGCCGCCGAAACCACCGCTGCGGACCGGCAATGGCTGGTCGGCCGGCGCGCGGGTGCGGCCGCCATAGGAATAGACCGCGTCGATGCCCGCGCGCGCGATCGCAACGGCAAGCAAATTGGCGTCGGCCGTTCCGCCCAGGATCAGGGCGCGCATCATGGGTAATCCCTGGTTGACTATCATCGGTATCGGCGAAGATGGCCTTGCCGGCCTCTCCGACGCAAGCCGAAAGGCGCTTTCCGAAGCCGAAGCGGTTTTCGGCGGCGAGCGGCACCTCGCGCTCGCCGGCATCGCCGACCGCGGCCGTGCCTGGCCGGTGCCGTTCGATGCCAACATCGTGCTTGAAGGCCGGGGTCGTCCGACGGTGGTGCTCGCGTCCGGCGATCCGTTCTGGCATGGCGTCGGCGGAACCCTTGTCGAGAAGCTACGGCCCGGCGAATGGGTCGCGTACTCCGCACCGTCGACGTTCTCACTGGCTGCCGCTCGTTTGGGCTGGCGTATCGAGCATGCTGTCTGTCTCGGTCTTCATGCCGCACCGTTCGAACGGCTGTTACCGCATCTGGCGCGCGATGCACGGATCATCTGCCTAGTGCGCGACGGCAAGGCGGCGTCCGATCTCGCGCGCTGGCTGACGGAGCGTGGTTGGGGGGCGTCGGCAATGTGGACGCTTGCGGCTCTTGGCGGACCGCGTGAATCGATCACGCAGCATCGCGCCGACAATTATTTGGAGGAGTCGGGCGACAGCCTCGTCACGGTTGCGCTGGAGGCGAAGGGAGGACAAGGGATCGCACGCAGCTCGGGTCTTGCCGATGCTCTCTTTGTGCATGACGGGCAACTGACAAAGCGGCCGGTCCGCGCGCTTGCGCTGTCGGCGCTTGCGCCGCGGCCCGGTGAGCGGCTGTGGGATGTCGGCTCGGGCTCGGGCTCGATCTCGGTCGAATGGGCGCTGCGTGGTGGGACGGCGATGGCCGTCGAAACCCGCAGCGAACGCGCCGCCAACATCCGAAGCAATGCGGCGAGCTTCGGCTTGACTCACCGCATCTCCGTCATCGAGGGCGAGGCGCCCGGCATTCTATCGGGTCTCGAAGCACCCGATGCCGTGTTCATCGGTGGCGGCCTCGATACCGCAATGTTCGGTGCGATCTGGTCGCGGATAGCGCCAGGAACGCGGTTGGTTGCGCATGCGGTAACCCTGGAAACCGAGGCGCTGCTCTCCGATCTGCACCAGCGTCATGGCGGCGAATTGATGCGCCTCGAAATCGCGCAGGCCGAGCCATTGGGCCGCTATCGCGCCTGGAAGGCCGCGCGGCCGATCGTGCAGTGGAGCGCGCTCCGATGAAGGTCGCGGGTCTCGGATTCAGGCGCGATGCCGGCGTCGCATCCTTGCGTGACGCACTCGACGCGGCCGGCGGTTCCGACGGCCTTGCGGCAATTGCAACGGTGAGTGACAAGGCCGATGCGGCGGCATTGAGAGATTTGGCGCGGGAACTGGGGTTGCCGGTCCGGAGCATTCCCGCCGGGATCCTGGCTGAGATAAAGACTGCAACGCAATCCGAGCTCATCAAGTCGAGATTCGGAACGGGCTCGGTCGCCGAAGCTGCGGCGATAGCTGCGGCGGGGCGCGGTGCGCGCCTGATCTCGGCCAGGGCCGCGTCACAGGATCGGATGGCCATTGCGGCGATCGCGGAAGGAGACGGCGAATGACGGTGCATTTCATCGGCGCAGGTCCCGGTGCTGCCGATCTCCTGACCCTGCGCGGGCGCGATCTGATCGCCTCTTGCCCGGTTTGTCTCTATGCCGGATCGCTGGTGCCAGCAGGTGTGTTGGCGCATTGCCCGCCGGATGCGCGCATCGTCAACACCGCGCCGCTCTCGCTCGACGAGATCATCGCCGAGATCGCTGCCGCGCATGCGGACGGCAAGGACGTCGCGCGGCTGCATTCGGGCGATCTCTCGATCTGGTCGGCGATGGGCGAGCAACTGCGCCGATTGCGAGCATTGCAGATTCCGTATTCGGTCACGCCCGGGGTGCCGGCCTTCTCGGCGGCCGCGGCGGCGCTGGAGGCCGAGCTTACGCTGCCGGCCCTTGCGCAATCGGTGGTGCTGACGCGCACGCCGGGCCGGGCGAGCGCGATGCCTGATGGCGAGACGCTCGCAGCGTTTGCCGCGACCGGCGCGGTGCTGGCGATCCATCTTTCGATCCATCTGCTCGACAAGGTCATGGCCGAGCTCACGCCGCACTACGGCACGGATTGCCCGGTTGCGATCGTCTGGCGCGCGAGCTGGCCGGACCAGCGCATCGTGCGCGCCACGCTCGCGACGCTCGATAGTGCCGTCGGCCCCAAGCTCGAACGCACTGCGCTCATTCTGGTCGGCAAGACGCTCGGCGCGGACGAATTCGCCGAGAGCCGTCTCTATGCAGCCGACTACGACCGCCGCTACCGTCCAGTCGGGGCGGCGCCGCGTTTTCCGGAATCGTCGCCGGAATCATCGCAATGACCGCGGGGCTCGTCATCTCTGCGCCGGCATCCGGTGTCGGCAAGACGACGCTAACACTGGCGTTGGCGCGCGCCTATCGCAATCGCGGTGTGAGGGTGCAATGCCTCAAGAGCGGTCCTGATTACATCGATCCAGCCTTTCACGCGGTCGCCACGGGACGCGCGTCGGTCAACATCGATAGCTGGGCGATGGCGCGCGAAGCGATCGCGCATTTGGCAGGCCGCGGCGCGGACGCCGATCTCGTGCTGGCGGAAGGCTCGATGGGACTGTTCGACGGCGTCGCCGCGCGTGGCGTCTCGGGGACCGGCGCCACCGCCGACATCGCCGAGATGATGGCGTGGCCGGTGCTGCTGGTGATCGATCCCTCCGGTCAGGCGCAGACGGCGGCGGCGGTCGCGGCGGGATTGCGTGATTTTCGCGGCGGCGTACGGCTTGCCGGCGTCGTCCTCAATCGCGTCGCGAGCGCGCGGCATGAAGCCCTGGTGCGCAATGCCATGGCAGGCGCGGGCATTCCGGTATTGGGAGCGCTGCCGCGCCACGCCGAGATCGCCTTGCCGAAGCGTCACCTCGGCCTGGTACAGGCCGAAGAGCAGGCTCAAATCGACGGTCTGATTGACGAAGCCGCCCGCTTCGTCGTCGAGCATGTCGATCTCGACGCCGTGCTGCGATCGGCGCGCGTTTGGGCGCCGCAATCCGCCGTGCGCGGCATGGACATCACGCCGCCCGGCCAGCGCATCGCGCTCGCGCGCGACGCGGCGTTCTCCTTTGTCTACCCGCATATGCTGGAAGCCTGGCGCGCGGCCGGCGCTGAGATCGTGCCGTTCTCGCCGCTTGCCGACGAAGGCCCCGATCCGGACGCCGATGCGTGCTGGCTGCCCGGCGGCTATCCCGAACTGCATGCCGGCCGGCTTGCAGCCAACAGACGATTTCATGCGCAGCTCCGCGCCTTCACGGAAACGCGGCCGGTGCATGGCGAATGCGGGGGGTACATGGTGCTGGGCGCCGCGTTGACCGATGCCGACGGCGTGCGCCATGAGATGGCAGGCTTGCTCGGCCTCGAGACGAGCTATGCCAAGCGCCGCATGCATCTGGGCTACCGGCTCGCCGAGCTTGCCGCACCGATGCCCGGCCACGGCGCGGGCGCACGGCTGCGCGGCCACGAGTTTCACTATTCGACGATCATCGCGCAGCCCGACACGCCGCTCGCGGTGGTGCGAGATGCGACCGGCGCGATCGTTGCGGAAACCGGATCGCGGCGCGGCTGTGCGACGGGTACATTCTTCCATCTGATCGCGGAGGACCGGTGAGCGGATTCGTATCCTTCGTCTCGGCCGGTCCGGGCGATCCCGAACTCCTGACGGTGAAAGGCGCCGCGCGGCTGCGCGAGGCCGATGTGGTGCTCTATGACGATCTTGCCTCGGGCGCGATTCTCGATCTCGCGCGCGCCGGCGCCAATCTCGTCGCGGTCGGCAAGCGCGCCGGCCGCCTGTCGGCGAAGCAGCACCATGTCAGCCGCCTGCTGGCCGATTACGCTGCCGCCGGCGTGCGGGTCGTGCGGCTGAAATCCGGCGACGCCGGCATTTTTGGACGGCTCGAGGAGGAGATCGAAGCGCTGCGCGCGGCCGGCATCGGCTACGAGATCATTCCCGGCGTGACCTCGGCCTCGGTTGCCGCCGCGCAGGCCGGCATTCCGCTGACGCGCCGGCTGACCTCGCGCCGGGTCCAGTTCGTGACCGGCGCCGATGTGACGGGCGAATTGCCCGCGGACCTGAACTGGGCGGCGCTGGCCGATCCGGAAGCGACCACCGTCGTCTATATGGGGCGGCGGACCTTCCCGGCATTGGCCGCAAAGCTGATCGCGGACGGCCTCGCGCCCGACACGCCCGCGCTGCTGGCGGAATCGCTCGGCCACGCCGATGAGCGGCTGCTTCGCACCACGATCGCGGCGCTCGCCGAACAGCTCGCGCATGCCGGCGCGGCCACGGCGGCTGCTGTGATCCTGTTCGGCGCGCTGGCGCCGGAACGAGGGTGACGCGGCCATGTTGACGCTGTCCCTGATCGGTATCGGTTGTGGTGATCCCCGGCAGCTCACTTTGGCTGCGAGCGCCGCGATCAATGCCGCCGACCTGATCTTGATCCCGCGCAAGGGGACGGCGAAGTCGGATCTCGCCGAACTGCGTCGCACGATCTGCGCGGACGCGTTGAGCAATGCCCGCACACGCATTGCCGAATTCGACCTGCCGGTGCGTGACGCCGGCGAAGAGGATTATCGCAAGGGTGTGGACGATTGGCATGATGCGATCGCCGCGTCCTGGTCGCAGGAAATCGCGCGCAACCTCGGCGGGGAGGGACGGGTCGCCCTGCTGATCTGGGGCGATCCCTCGCTCTACGATTCGAGCCTGCGGATTGCGCGCCGGCTCGATCCGTTGCCATCGATCGAAGTGATCCCGGGCATCACGTCGATCCAGGCGCTGTGCGCGGCGCATGCGCTGCCGCTCAATGAGATCGGCGAACCGTTCCTCGTGACGACCGGCCGACGGCTGCGCGAGGCTGGCTGGCCGCCCGGCGTCGACACCGTGGTCGTGATGCTCGACGGCGGCGCCGCCTTCCAGACCCTGGATGCTGCCGGGCTGCAAATCTGGTGGGGCGCCTATCTCGGCATGCCCGATCAGATCACCATGGCGGGGGAGCTGGCGGAGGTCGGCCCTCGCATCGTCGCCGCGCGACGGGAGGCACGTGAGCGGCACGGCTGGATCATGGACAGCTATGTCCTGAAGCGGAGATTGTGATCCAGACTTTGCTCCGGCATTCCATGCAGGCGGCAGCTAGGTCTTCAATCCGCGAATCGAAGGTTGGATGGTCAGGCGGTAGGCGACGAGCCTGTCGCCATCGAACTGCTCGAGGGTCGTCTCGCAGACCGGGCAGCGATACTCGCCCTTGCTTCCAGATCCGGACGCCAGCTCAAGGCGTCGGAATCCGGCCCCGCAGCGCGGGCATGTGACGTCGTCCTTCTTCATCAACTCACCCCAGAACAACACCGGCGTTCCTTCTTAGCGCAGACCGCGCGGCGGAACTATGTTCATGGCCGGAGAGCCAGGGATCATTCATGCACGCATGGAAGCGGCATTGCGTCGTCGTCTAGCGGACGGCAGCGCAGCCGAACGCGCGGAGCGGGTGGCCGATTCCAACGCATTGTGCAAGTTCGGCAATAGGTTATGGCTCGGCCTTAAAGAGCAAGGGCTGCCGGATCTGCGCAACGGCAATGACCACCATGTCGCTGTGTTCGAGAGATGCTGCGTCTGCTCAGTCCCATGCGCGACCGCCGGTGCGCATGGAGCCCACCGGCGATCAGTCGCGATCGGCTGAAGCCATCTATTGCCTGATCAAACGAACCACGTCCTGCCTCAGCAGGTAGAGCGAGACGGCGAGCAGGACGACATCCTTCATCAGGAAGGGTACGTTTCCGGTCATTGCCGGGAAGCCTCCGGCCGCAACGTCCCAGCCATCAGGCATGAACGGGATGATGGTGACGGTTGCGATAAAGGTGCCGGTCGAGCCGAGGGCGCCGAGTACGCCGAGCCGCTTGTCCCAGAACCCTGCCAACAGCAGCGAGCCGAACGTCCACTCCGAGGCGCCGAGGAAGTAGCTGGCGCCGGCATGGCCGAAGGCCGGATACAGCCACCAGATCAGCGGCCCGTTGCTGATGAACGGGACCAGCCGTTCGAATTCGTACGGAAACCACTTCTGGTAGCCGAAGAACAGGAACATGATCACCATCGCGGCCCTGACGACGTGGTAGTCGAGATCGTCGGCGAGCAGGCCGGATCGATGAAGCGCGCGAACGACCGGATTTTGCGTCGTGTCGGAAAACTGAGCGGTGTTGGAAAGCGCAGTCATGGTCGTCATCCTTCCAATCGACTGACTTCGGTCGCTTCACGCGACGGCAGGGAAGTCGATGTCGGTGTCGTTGATACGGTTGAAAACGTTGGTGAAGACGATGGTCGCGAACGCCAGGCTGATCTCGACCAATTGGGCGTCGCTGTAGCCGGCGGCCTTGATCGCGGCGAAGTCCTCGTCGCTGACGGTGCCGCTCGACTGCGCGAGCTTGCGGACGAAATGGATCAGCGTGTCTTGCCTGGCATCACCGGTCAGCGCGCCGTCGCGGATCTGCTTCAGTGCGTCGGTCTTCACGCCGGCGAGCTTGGCGAGATGAGAATGCGCGGCGACACAGTAGTCGCAGCCGCCTGCGGCGCTGATCACGAGCTTGATGATCTCCCGATCGCGCTTGGACAGACTGCCGCCGGCGAGCACGGCATCGGCGGCGAGCATCGACTTGAGCGCGGCCGGGCCGTGGGCGGCGATCGCCGCATAGGCGTTGGGGACGCTGCCGGCTGCCTTCTTGATCTGGGCGTAGGCTTGGCCCGACGGGCCGGTGTCGGTTTCGAGATTGGGGACTGAAAGACGAGACATGGTGGCACTCCTTGTTGGGGTGGTGAACGATTGCGGAGTGACAATAGGATTGAGATTTGAGACATTGAATGTTCATATTGCTCGATTATATGCTCAATCGTCTCATAAGCTACGCCTCGGGGGATTGGCCATGGATTGGCTCAGCCGGCTATTCGAGATGATGCCGGTGCGCGGGCGGCTCGATATTCGCTGCAGCTACAGTGTCCCCTGGCGCATCGAGCAGGGTCCGGGCGTGACCAACGAGATCCCCTATCATGCGGTGCTTGCCGGCTCGGCGATCCTGGACGATCCCGCGGGCGGCCGCCCATTGCTGCTGAAAACCGGCGACATCCTTCTGCTGCCCGGCAACCCGCGACACGTGATGCATGACGGCAGCGGGGCGGCACCGCTGCCGCCACGCAACCGGGCGGCACAGAATTTCACGATCAGCGAAAACCTCGGGTCGGACGAGCGGCTTGACCTGTTGTGCGGGCACTTCGCGATCGCATCCCCGCACGACCGTCTGTTGCGCAGTTACCTTCCGCCGCGTCTTGTCGTGCATGCCGGCGCGCGTACGGGAAAGGGGACGGCGGCGCAACTCGCCGGACTGGTGTCGCTGATGCGCAGCGAAACGGCCGACGATCATCTGGGCGGCCGCGCCATGCTGGACGCGCTGTCCACGGCGATGTTTGCGCTCGTGCTGCGGCTCGCGAGCGAGAGCGATGACGGCTCTCGCGGTCTGCTCGCGCTGGTCGGCGATCCCCGCCTTGCACCGGCGGTGGCGGCCATGTTCAACCAGCCCGCGCGCGCATGGTCGCTGCCGGAGCTTGCGCGTCTTTGCAACATGTCACGCGCCACGCTGGCACGGCAGTTTCAGGAGAAGCTCGGACGATCGCCCAGCGATCTGCTCACCGATATCAGGATGACGCTTGCGGCGAACGAGTTGAAGAAATCATCGCTGTCGACCGGCGCCGTTGCGGAGATGGCCGGCTACCAGTCCGAGGCCGCCTTTCAGCGCGCCTTCAAGAGCCACATGGGCGTGACGCCGGCGCAGTGGCGAAAGGCGCGGCCGCCGGAACAGGAGGTGTCGCTGGAATCTGCTGCACCGGCTGATCGGAATGGCAGTTCGTCGGCAGTGGGTGCGTAGCGTCCCCGCGCCTTGCGCACGTTTCGGTGCGTGGGGCGCAGCGTGCGTTCGATCAAGACTTGCGATGCCTTGCGTTGACCGCGATCGCGGCGGCGGCGGTGCGGTTCTCGACGCCGAGCTTGGCGTAGATCTGCTCGAGGTGCTTGTCGACGGTGCGCGGGCTGAGGCCGAGGATCTGCGCGATGTCGCGGTTGGTCTTGCCCTTGGAGAGCCAGGACAGCACCTCGCCCTCGCGGGTGGTCAGGCCGAGCTCGCTGGAGAACTCGGCCGGCAAGTCGCCGCTGGTGTCCTTCGCAAGCCGCAATAGGAATTCATTGGGCCCGAGCTTGCCCATATATTGCAGCCGAAGCTGCTCGTTGCCGGGGAATGACGCCACGGTCGCTGTCTTCTTTCCTGTGCCGCCCTTCTGCGCCTGCTCGAGCCATTGCGGCATCGGATCCGGCAGCGCGAAATTGTCGGCGGCGTCGGCGAGCGTATCCGACAGCAGTCGCTGTGCCTGCGGCGTCGCCCACAACAGCGCGCCGGCGCTGTTCACGGCGAGCAGATAGCGGCCGGAGACGTCGAGCGCCGCGCGGGCACTCTGCGTCATCCGCGCATTGGCGAGATGGACCCGGATGCGCGCCAGCATCTCCTCGACCACGATCGGCTTGGTCACATAATCGACGCCGCCGGCCTCCAGCCCGCGCACGATATGCTCGGTTTCGGCGAGGCCCGTCATGAAGATGATCGGCACGCCGTCGAGCCCTGCGTCGCGCTTCAGCCGCCGGCAGGTCTCGAAACCGTCCATGCCGGGCATCACGGCATCGAGCAGCACGATATCGGGCGTGATCTGGTCGACGATGCGCATCGCCGAGGCGCCGTCGAGCGCCACCATCACGGTCATGCCGGCGCCGTCGAGCGCGTCGGTCAGCAGGCGCAACGTCTCGGGCGAGTCGTCGACGACGAGCGCAACGTCGCGCTTCTTCTGTTCAATGGTCATAGCTGTGCAATGTCTTCAACGTCGCCATATATTGATCGAGATCGAACCGGTCGATCAGCGTGCGCATCTGGCTGACGAAATCGGCATGTTCGGGACACTCATTGCCGATCTCGTCGAGCTTGAGCTGAATCGCCCTGACATAGCCGAGCTGGCCGAGGCTGATCAGCTCTTCGACATATTTCACCGGCGGCCGCGAACCACTCTCGGGCTTCCATTGCGGAGGCGGGGCCGGCTCGGCTTCATACTGCCACTCGATCTTGAGCAATTGGCGGATGGTCTCGAGCAGCCGCGGAATGTCGATCGGCTTCATCAGGTAGCCGTCGTGGAACGGTTGCGCCAGCGGCGCGCCATGGGCCTCCAGCGCGCTGGCCGAGATCATCAGGATGCGTGCCTGGTGATGGCCTTCGGAGCGCAAGGTTTCGGCGACCGTCCAGCCGTCCATGCCAGCCATCGAGATATCGAGCAGGAACAGGTCCGGCCGGCAATGCTGCGCGAGGGCAAGACAGCCTGGCCCGTCCGGCGCGCTGAGCAGGATGAAGCCGAGCGGCGTCAGGATCTCGCGCAACAGGTCGCGGTGGGTCGGGTCGTCGTCGGTGATCAGGATGGTCTTGCGCGGACCGTGATAGCCGTACACGGGAGCATCGACCGGCGCATCGCGGCGTGGATTGGTGACCTCCGACAGCAGCAGCTTGACGCGGAACGTGCTGCCGGTGCCGACCGTGCTCAAAACCTTGATGTCGCCGCCCATCACACCCGCGAGCAGGCGGCTGATGGTGAGCCCGAGTCCGGTGCCGGTCTGCGGCTGGGTGACGCCAAGCGCGCCACGCTCGAACGGGGCGAAGATCCGTTCGAGATCGTCGGGCTGGATGCCCGGTCCGGTATCGATCACCTCGAACTCTGCGACCGGGCTGCGGTAATGCACCACGAACTGCACCTGGCCGGATTGCGTGAACTTGATCGCATTCGACAGCAGGTTGATCAGGATCTGCCGCAGCCGCTTCTCGTCGGCATAGACCACGACCGGCAGCACAGCCGGCCGTTTGAACACGAAGTCGATGCCCTTGGCTGCCGCCTGCAGGCGGAACATGCCGACCAGCTGCTCGAGGAAATCGTTCAGCCGAACCTCGTCGCGCGACAGGTAGAGACGGCCGGCCTCGATCTTGGAGATATCGAGGATGCCGTCGATCAGGCCCGAGAGATGATCGGCGCTGCGGCGGACCACGCGCACCTGCTCGCGCGGCCGCACCTGCAGGCTGTCGTCCTGCTCCAATAGCTGCGCGTAGCCGGAGATCGCATTCAGCGGCGAACGAAGTTCGTGACTGAGGCCCACGACGTACCGGCTCTTGGCGAGATTGGCTGACTCCGCGACCTCCTTGGCGCGCTGCAGTTCGGCATCGGTGCGCTTGTGGGCGTCGATTTCCTGGATCAGCAGCGTGGTCTGCCGGCGTGTTTCCGCTTCCGCGGCGCGCCGGCTCTGTTGCGCCAGCACGAACAGCCAGGCGACGACGCCGATGATGAGGGTCAGCGCAAAGAACACCTTCCAGAGCACGTCGGCCAATAATTCGTTGGCATGCACGCCCGCCGTAGTCTGCAGGTAGATCAGGCCGAGCACCAACGCCACGAGGCCGGCGGAGACCGCGAACACGCCGAGATAATGCCCGAGCTGCGAGTTGATGCGGGCATAGATCGGCTGCGGCATCACTTTGCCCAACGCATCCGACACCTGCGCACCGATCCGGCCATGCGGCTTGCAGAGGTCATGGCAGCGTGCGTCGAGCGAGCAGCACAGCGAGCAGATCGGGCCGGCATAGGCGGGGCAGGAAGCCATGTCCTCGGGCTCGAACGCATGCTCGCAGATACAGCACTGGATCGACTCGATGTTCTGCCAGCTCCGCTTCGGCTTGCGGGCGATGTAGTACTTGCCGTCGGTGGCCCAGGCGATCAGGGGAGCCGTGACGAATGCGACCGCAAGCGCCACGAAGGCTGACAGCGCCTTCGCGGTCGGGCCGAACAGGCCGTAGAACGCGCTGATCGAGACCACGGTCGCGATCGTCATCGCGCCGACGCCGACCGGATTGATATCGCAGAGATGAGCGCGCTTGAACTCGATGTGCTGCGGCCGCAAGCCGAGCGGCTTGTTGATGACGAGATCGGCCACCAGCGCGCCGACCCACGCGATCGCGACGTTGGAGTAGAGCGCGAGCGTCTGCTCCAGCGCCTTGTAGACGCCGATCTCCATCAGCAGCAGCGCGACGACGACGTTGAACACCAGCCACACCACGCGGCCGGGATGCGAGTGGGTGAGGCGGGAGAAGAAATTCGACCAAGCGATCGAGCCGGCATAGGCGTTGGTGACGTTGATCTTGACCTGCGACAGGATCACGAACGTCCCGGTCAGCGCCATCGCCAGATCCGGCTGCGACAGCACATAGCGGAACGCCTCGAGGTACATGTTGGCGGGCTCCGCCGCGTGCTCGGCCGAGACGCCGTGGCTGAGCGCGAAGAAGGCGAGGAACGAGCCGGCCAGCAGCTTGAGCGCGCCGAGCACGATCCAGCCCGGACCGGCGCTCAGCAGCGCGATCCACCAGGCCTTACGCGAGGTGCGGCGGTCGCGCGGCAGAAAGCGCAGGAAGTCGACCTGCTCGCCGATTTGCGCCACCAGCGCGAATACCACGGAGGCTGCGGTGCCGAACAGCAGCAGATCGAGATTCCCTGCGGGATCGCCGTGATCGCCGGCGAATTTGCGCCATTCGGTGAACGAATGCGGATTGGCCCAGGCGATCGCCGCGAACGGCATGATGTGCAGGATGATCCACAGCGGCTGGGTCCAGAGCTGGAAGCGGCTGATCAGCGTGATGCCGTAGATGACAAGCGGAATGATCACGACCGCGCTGATCAAATAGCCGACCGGCCGCGGGATGCCGAAGCACATGTCGAGCGCGCTGGCGAGGATCACCGCCTCGATCGCGAAGAAGATGAAGGTGAAGGAGGCGTAGATCAGCGAGGTGATGGTCGAGCCGATATAGCCGAAGCCGGCGCCGCGGGTGAGCAGATCGATGTCGATACCGCTTTTCGCGGCATGGTAGGCGATCGGCAGTCCGCAGAGGAAGATGATGACGCTGACGACCAGGATCGCGGCGGAGGCATTCATTGCGCCGTAGTTCAGCGTAATGGTGCCGCCGATCGCCTCCAGCGCAAGGAACGAGATCGCCCCGAGCGCGGTGTTGGCAACCCGGGCGGCTGACCAGCGCCGCGCGCTCTTGGCGGTGAAGCGCAGCGCGTAGTCTTCCAGCGTCTGGTTGGCGACCCATTGATTGTATTGGCGCCTGACGCGGTCTATCCGCTGCCGCCCTGCCACTCGTTTGAACTCCTGGTCCACGATGCGCTGATCGCGGGCAAATCCCGTACCAAAAACCTACGTCGCTATTTTGCGGTGCAGTATACGCGATCTCACGTATCAGTGCGCTGCACAAAAGTGAGCAATCCTAGCCTCATCAATAAGCGTTCTCGAACCAATGGGGTGCTCATGTCAGACGATACAAAACCAGGACTGCCGTCTCCGCTCCGCCGCAAGCTCTTGATGGGAATGGCCGCTTTGCCGGCCATGTCGATGCTGGGCCGTCCGGCATTTGCCGACGTTCCTGCAACCTCTGCGGTCAACACCACCGGTCTTGCAGTCACTGATAGCGAAGTCACGGTCGGCATCCTGCATTCCGTGACCGGCACCATGGCGATCTCCGAGACCGGGTCGGTCGAGGCCGAGAAGCTCGCGATCGAGCAGATCAACGCCGCCGGCGGCGTGCTCGGCCGCAAGATCAAGTTCATCCAGGAGGACGGCGCCAGCGACTGGCCGACCTTCGCGGAAAAGGCCAAGAAACTGCTGGTCAACGACAAATGCGCGGCCGTGATGGGCTGCTGGACCTCGGCCTCGCGCAAGGCGGTGCTGCCGGTGTTCGAGCAGTACAACGGCATGCTGTACTACCCGACGTTCTATGAAGGCCTCGAGCAGTCCAAGAACGTCATCTACACCGGCCAGGAGGCGACGCAGCAGATCATCGCCGGCCTCGACTGGGTCAACAAAACCAAGGGCGCCAAGAGCTTCTACCTGCTCGGCTCGGACTACATCTGGCCGCGCACCTCGAACAAGATCGCGCGCAAGCACATCGAGAACCATCTGCAAGGCTGCAAGGTGGTCGGCGAGGAATACTTCCCGCTCGGCTCGACCCAGTTCAACTCGGTCATCAACAAGATCAAGCTGACCAAGCCGGACGTGATCTACGCGATCATCGTCGGCGGCTCGAACGTCGCATTCTACAAGCAGCTGAAAGCGGCCGGCATCGACCTGTCCAAGCAGACGCTGCTCACGATCTCGGTCACCGAGGACGAGATCGACGGTATCGGCGGCGAGAACATCGCCGGCGCCTATGCCTGCATGAAGTACTTCCAGTCGCTCGACAATCCGAACAACAAGGCTTTCGTGCCCGCCTTCAAGAAAATGTGGGGCGAGAAGACCGTGATCGGCGACGTCACGCAGGCTGCCTATCTCGGTCCGTGGCTGTGGAAGTTGACGGTGGAGAAGGCCGGCTCCTTCGACATCGACAAGGTGGCGGCGGCGTCGCCCGGCGTCGAGTTCAAGGGCGCGCCGGAAGGTTACGTCCGGATCCACGAGAACCATCACCTCTGGTCGAAGACCCGCGTCGGGCGCGCCAAGGCCGACGGCCAATACGAGCTGATCTACGAGACCGCCGATCTCGTCGAGCCGGATCCGTTCCCCAAGGGCTACCAGTGAGCCAGTAGCCCGCATGAGCGGAGCGATATGCGGGATCGCACCGGGTATCGCTGCCGCTCACCCGGGCTACGGAGCTTCCAATGTATCGTGGCGTGGACGTCACCGTCCACGCCACGGAACCAGCGTCGCTTGACCGGCGGCGCGTGCCCCTTGGACTGGAGGACATCATGTTCGGCGACTATTCGATCAGCGATCTCGGCGCCATCCTTGCGATGCAGGGATTTGCCGGGCTCATCCTGTTCTCCGTCTACGTGCTGATGGCGCTCGGGCTTGCCATCATCTTCGGCCAGATGGGCGTCATCAACATGGCCCATGGCGAGTTCATGATCCTGGGGGCCTACGTCACCTGGATGACGTCGAACGCCGTGCAGCACGTCGCGCCCTGGCTGTTCCCCGGCTACTTCTTCATCGCAATGATCCTGGCGTTCATCGCCTCCGGCGCGCTCGGCATGCTGGTCGAGTGGGCGCTGATACGCCATCTCTACAAGCGTCCGCTCGACACGCTGCTGGCGACCTGGGGTCTCAGCCTGATCCTGCAACAGGCCTATCGCTCGATCTTCGGCGCGCGCGAGGTCGGCGTCGAACTGCCGGAATGGATGATGGGCTCCTGGCAGGCGACCGACTCCATTCAGATCCCGATCAACGGCATGTTCGTGATGGGATTGACCATCCTGATCACGATCGCGGTCGCCTATGTGCTGTTCTGGTCAAGCTGGGGCAAGCAGGTGCGCGCCGTGGTGCAGAACCGCGTGATGGCGGGCGCCGTCGGCATCAATACCGAGAAGGTCGATCGTTACACCTTTGGCCTCGGCTGCGGCATCGCCGGCATCGCGGGCTCGGCCTTCACCATGATCGGCTCGACCGGACCGACCGCCGGCCAGCTCTACATCGTCGACACCTTCCTGGTCGTCGTGTTTGGCGGCGCCGCTTCGCTGTTCGGCACCATCGCCTCCGCCTTCTCGATCTCGCAGACCCAATCGACGCTGGAATTCTTCCTGTCGGGATCGATGGCCAAGGTGATCACGCTGCTGACGATCGTCGCGATCCTGATGGTGCGTCCTCAGGGGCTCTTCGCGCTCAAGGTCCGCAAATAAGAACAAGCAGGCTGGTCATGATCATCAACTCGCGCTTTTTCAATCGCTCCGAACTGCTCGGCTTCCTTGCGCTCGCGGTGCTGCTGTTTCTCGTCCTGCCGCTGTCGCTCGATATCTTCCGCCTCAACCTGGTCGCCAAATATTTGACCTATGCCTTCGTCGGGATCGGCCTCGTGCTGTGCTGGGGCTATGGCGGCATCCTGAGCCTGGGGCAGGGCGTGTTCTTCGGCCTCGGCGGCTACTGCATGGCGATGTACCTCAAGCTCGAGGCGTCTTCGGTCGCGAACACCAAGATCCAGTCGACGCCGGGCATCCCCGATTTCATGGATTGGAACCAGCTCACCTCGCTGCCCTTCTTCTGGAAGCCGTTCCACAGCTTCCCGGTAGCGCTGATCGCGATCATCCTGGTGCCGGCGATCTTCTCCTTCATCATCGGCGCTGCGATGTTCAAGCGCCGGGTCGGCGGCGTCTACTTTGCGATCATCACCCAGGCGATCGCGGCGATCATGACCATCCTGATCGTGGGCCAGCAGGGCTACACCGGCGGCATCAACGGGATCACCGACCTGCGAACGCTGCATGGCTGGGATATCCGAACCGATCACGCCAAGTACATCCTCTATTTCGTGGAGGTGGTATTGTTGTTCGGCTGCATCTGCGCCGCGCAGTTCATCCGCCTGACAAAACTCGGGCGCATCCTGGTGGCGATGAGAGAGCAGGAGGATCGCGTGCGTTTCTCCGGTTACAGCGTCGCCAACTTCAAGATCTTCGCGTTCTGCGCCGCGGCCGTGTTCGCTGCGATCGGCGGCGCCATGTTCACACTCGAGGTCGGCTTCATGTCGCCGTCCTTCGTCGGCATCGTGCCGTCGATCGAGATGGTGATCTACACCGCAGTCGGCGGCCGGATGTCGATCTTCGGCGCAGTCTGGGGCGCGCTGCTGGTCAACTTCGCCAAGACCAGTCTCTCGGAGTCCTTCCCGCAGCTCTGGCTGTTCGGCCTCGGCGCGCTGTTCATCGCGGTCGTGCTCGCGTTCCCGAACGGCCTCTCCGGCATCTGGGCGGACCACGTCCAGCCGCGCATCGATCGCCTGTTGGCATCGCGCAAATCGAAATCGGCGGCTGGCCTGATCGCCGACGGCGCACCGGCCGAGTGAGGAGGGATCATCATGCTCGTCGGCCATCAGCCCAAGGACTTCCTGCTCGCGGTCTCCGGTCTCACCGTGTCCTTTGACGGCTTCAAGGCCGTCAACGATCTCTCCTTCTATGTCGAGGAGAACGAGATCCGCGTCATCATCGGCCCAAACGGCGCCGGCAAGACCACGGTGCTCGACCTGATCTGCGGCAAGACAAGGGCGACGTCAGGCTCGATCCAGTTCCGCGGCCAGGAGCTGACCAGGTTGCGCGAGAACGAGATCGTGCAGGCCGGGGTGGGACGCAAGTTCCAGACGCCGTCGGTGTTCGAGGATCTCACCGTGTTCGAGAACCTCGAGATCTCCTTCCCGCGCGGCCGCACCGTGTTCGGCTCGCTCACCTTTCAGCGCGACGACACGGTCAGGCAGCGGGTCGAGGAGGTCGCCAAGATGATCTTCCTGAAGGACAAGCTCAACACCTATGCCGACCAGCTGAGCCACGGCCAGAAGCAGTGGCTCGAGATCGGCATGCTGCTGATCCAGGATCCGGACCTCTTGATGCTCGACGAACCGGTCGCCGGCATGAGCGTCTCCGAGCGCGCCAAGACGGCCGAGCTGCTCAACCGCATCATCAAGGATCGTTCGGTCCTGGTGATCGAGCACGACATGAAGTTTGTCGAGGACATCGCGCACAAGGTCACGGTGCTGCACCAGGGACAGATCCTGTCCGAGGGAACGATGGAGCACGTCAAGAACGATCCGAAGGTCATTGAAGTCTATTTGGGGCATTGACGCATGCTTACGACAGATCGAACCGCGAACTCTCGGTTCACCTCTCCCCGCCGGGGAGAGGTGAAGAGAAGCTTCCCTCTGTAGGAGACCGTCGATGCTGGCAATCAATGATCTTCACGTTGCCTATGGCCAGAGCGAGGTGCTGCATGGCCTCAACGTCTCGGTCGCGCCCAACGAGATCGTCGCGATCATGGGCCGCAACGGCATGGGCAAGACGACGCTGATGAAATCGCTGATGGGTATCCTGCCGGCCAAGAGCGGCAAGGTGACCATGGACGGCACCGAGCTCGGTACGATGAAGAGCTATGAGCGGGTGGCGAAGGGGCTCGCCTACGTCCCTCAAGGCCGCATGATCTTCTCCACCATGACGGTGAAGGAGAACATCGAGACCGGGCTCGTGGTGTCAGGCGGTTCCGAGGTGCCCGGCGACATCTACGAATTGTTCCCGGTGCTGCTCGAGATGAAGGGCCGCCGCGGCGGCAATCTCTCGGGCGGACAACAGCAGCAGCTCGCGATCGCCCGCGCGCTGGCGACCAAGCCCAAGGTGCTGCTGCTTGACGAGCCGACCGAAGGAATCCAGCCGTCGATCATCAAGGACATGGCGCGCACATTGAAGCGGATCCGCGATGAGCGGGGATTGTCGATCGTCGTCTCCGAACAGGTTCTCAGCTTCGCGCTCGACATCGCCGACCGCGTCCTCGTCATCGAGAACGGCGAGATCGTCCGCGACGATCCGCGCGCCAGCGTCGATGCCGCACAGATCTCGAAATATTTGTCCGTCTAACAGAGCGTGATCCGGAAGAGCATGAAGCGGTTTTCCGACAAGATCACGCTCAAACTTTCAACTGTGTAACCCAAGGGGAGCATCTCGATGCCAGATACACTGATCAAGGTCGATCTCAGCAAGTCGGCCTATGAAAACGACAAGATCCACAACCGCTGGCATCCGGAGGTTCCGATCGTCGAGTGGGTCAGCCCCGGCGACGACTTCATCATCGAGACCGTCGACTGGACCGGCGGCTTCATCAAGAACAACGATTCCGCCGACGATGTGCGCGACATCGATCTGTCGATCGTGCATTTCCTGTCCGGTCCGATCGGCGTCAAGGGCGCCGAGCCCGGCGATCTCCTCGTCGTCGACCTGCTCGACGTCGGTCCGTTGAAGGAAAGCCTGTGGGGCTTCAACGGCTTCTTCTCCAAGCAGAACGGCGGCGGCTTCCTCACCGACCACTTCCCGCTGGCGCAGAAGTCGATCTGGGACATCAAGGGCCTCTACACCTCATCGCGCCACGTCCCCGGCGTGAACTTCGCGGGCCTGATCCATCCCGGCCTGATCGGCTGTCTGCCCGATGCCAAGATGCTGGCAGCGTGGAATGCGCGCGAAGCCGAGCTGATCGCGACCAACCCGACCCGCGTGCCGGGCCTCGCCAATCCGCCGTTCGCGCCGACCGCGCATGCCGGCCAGGCAAAGGGGGACGTCAAGGCCAAGATCGGCCTCGAGGGCGCCCGCACGGTGCCGCCGCGCGAGCATGGCGGCAATTGCGACATCAAGGATCTGTCGCGCGGCTCGAAGATCTACTTCCCGGTCTATGTGCCGGGCGGCGGGCTGTCGATGGGCGATCTGCATTTCAGCCAGGGCGACGGCGAGATCACCTTCTGCGGCGCCATCGAAATGGCCGGCTGGCTGCACATCAAGGTCGATCTCATCAAGGACGGCGTCTCGAAATACGGCATCAAGAATCCCGTGTTCAAGCCGTCCCCGATCACGCCGAACTACAAGGACTATCTGATCTTCGAGGGCATCTCGGTCGACGAGGCCGGCAAGCAGCATTATCTCGACGTCCACATCGCCTATCGCCAGGCCTGCCTGAACGCGATCGAATATCTGAAGAAGTTCGGCTACTCCGGCGCCCAAGCCTATTCGATCCTCGGCACCGCGCCGTGCCAGGGCCACATCTCCGGCGTGGTCGACGTGCCGAATGCCTGCGCCACGTTGTGGCTACCGACGGAGATCTTCGACTTCGACGTCATGCCGTCGTCGGCGGGACCGATCAAGCACATCAAGGGTGACGTGCAGATGCCGATCTCGCCCGACAAATGATCCTCTGAGTGATCCCTGCGCGAAGGGTGCGGGACGGCTGCGTATTGGCCGCCCCGCATCCATCGCCGGGCTTCACACGACTGCGCAAGGATACGAAAATGCCGATCTACGAATATCTCTGCAACGACTGCGGCCCGTTCACCGACATGCGGCCGATGTCGGAATGCGACCTGCCGCAGGATTGCCCGCAATGCGAGGCGACGTCGCCGCGCGTGATCCTCACTGCGCCGGCGTTCTTCTGCATGCCCTCGGACAAGCGCAAGGCGCACGCCACCAACGAGCAGAGCCGGCATGCGCCGAAGACGCTCGATCAATACAAGGCGGCGCACGGCCCGGGCTGCGGCTGCTGCTCCACCGGAAAGAAGAAGCCGGCACGGCTGATGACCAAGACCAAGAGCGGCGCCAAGGGCTTTCCGACCGCGCGGCCCTGGATGATCAGCCACTAGAAGCGTTTTCGAGCGAAGTGGATACCGGTTCGCGTTAAGAAAACGCGTCAAGACAAGAGTCTGGGGCCCCGTTCCGATTCAATCGGAACGGGAAAGGCTCTAGAAGCGTGGCTGATCATCAGGCCTGTTCGGCGACTTTCAGGGCCTCGGTGCGGATCTCTTCCACGAGCCGTTCCTTCAGCACGACGAATTCGGGCGTGGTCTTGATCTTGTAGGAGCGGGGATGCGGCAGATCGACCGTGATCTCGGCCTTGATGCGGCCGGGCCGGGCGCTCATGACGATGACGCGGCTGCCGAGGAAGATCGCTTCCTCGATGTCGTGCGTGACGAACAGCACCGTCTTCTGGTCGCGCTCCCAGATCCCGAGCAGCATCTCCTGCATCAATGCCCGCGTCTGGTTGTCGAGCGCACCGAACGGCTCGTCGAGCAGCAGGATTTTCGGATCGTTGGCCAGCGCGCGGGCGATCGCCGTGCGCTGCTGCATGCCTCCCGACAGCTGCTTGGGCCAGTGGTTCTCGAAACCGGATAGCCCGACCCGGCGGATGAAGGCATTGGCGATGTCGTGGCGCTCCGCTTGCGACACGCCGCGCTCGCGCAGGCCGAAGGCGATGTTCTCGCGGACCGTCAGCCATGGGAACAGGGTGTAGGACTGAAACACCATGCCGCGGTCGGCGCCGGGGCCCGTGACCTCGCGCCCGTCGAGCGTAACGCGCCCGCTGGTCGGCCGGTCGAGCCCGGCGATGATCCGGAGCAGGGTGGATTTTCCGCAGCCGGAGGGGCCGAGAATGGTGACGAAGTCGTTGTCGCCGACATCGAGCGTGGTCGGCTCGAGCGCTCTCGTCGGCGCGTTGCCGGCACGGGCGGGGAAGGTTCGCGAGACCTGATCGATCCTGAGCGCGGTCATGCGAGCTTCCACGGGAACAGCCAAGCGTTGAAGGCCTTGAACAGGAAGTCGGAGATCAGGCCGATCAGCCCGATCACGATGATGCCGAAGATGATCTGGCCGGTGTTGAGCAGCGCCTGGCTGTCGGTGATCATGTGCCCGATGCCCGATGACGAGCCGATCAGTTCGGCCACGATGACGTAGGTCCAGGCCCAGCCCAGCACCAGCCTGAGGATTTCAGCAATCTCGGGCGCGGCGGAGGGCAGCAGCACCCGGCGGATGATGCCGCGGTCGCGGGCGCCGAGCGTGTAGGCGGCCTCCACCAGATCGCGCCGTGTGGCACCGACGGTGACCGCGACCATCAGGATGATCTGAAACACCGCGCCGATGAAGATCACCAGCAGCTTCTGCAACTCGCCGATGCCGGCCCACAGGATCAACAGCGGGATGAAGGCCGACGCCGGCAGATAGCGCGCAAAGGACACAAACGGCTCGAGAAAGGCCTCGATTGGCTTGTAGGCCCCCATCAGCACGCCGAGCGGCACCGCGATGACGGCAGCAAGCACAAACCCGCCGATCACGCGCCAGATCGTCATCCCGATGTCGAACAGAAAGCCTTGCTTGGCGAGCAGCTCATAGCCTTCCTGCACCATGGTGAGCGGGTTGGCGAGGAAAGTCTTCGACACGTGGCCGCCGAACGTGGCCCAGGACCAGAGGGCGACGAACAGCACGAAGAAGGCGAGGCCATAGGCCACGCGCTGCTTCGATGTCGTGGGCTCGAGAGGACGCATCAATTGATCCAGGCGTATCTCATGCTCCGGTCCCGTCCGCTGCGTCGCGAGGCGGCACCGGCAGAAATGGTTGCTGCGTTACTTGATGAAGCTGGCGTCGTAGATGTCTTCGACCTTCGGCGCGGCCTTGATGATGCCGACCTCGAGCAGGAGCTCGGCAGCGTCCTTGTTGAAGGTGAGGAAGTCGCCGGCGAAGAATTTCTGGTTGGCGGCCTTGTCCTGCCAGCGCAGGTACTTTGCCGAGTTGCCGAACTGCTCGCCGCTCTGCTTCACGTCGGCGCCCATGATCTCGTAGGACTTGGCCTGATCCTTGGCGATCATGTCGAGCGCCTCGAAATAGCTGTCGGCCAGCGCCTGCGCCGCCTTCGGATTGTCGGTCAGGAATTTCGGCGTGCAGCCGAAGGTATCCATCACGATCGGGTAGTCGAGCGTGGTCGCGATGATCTTGCCCTTGTCGGGAGCGGCGCGCACGGTCGACAGATAGGGCTCGTAGGTCATCGCGGCATCGTTCTGGCCGGAGACGAAAGCCTGCGCCGCGGCGGCGGGCTCCAGATTCACCACCGTGACGTCCTTCACCGAGAGGCCGTTCTTCTTCAGCATCCAGGCCAGCGCGAAGTAGGGCGAGGTGCCCGGCGCCGATGCCGCGACGGTCTTGCCCTTCAAGTCCTTGATCGCGGCGACGTCGTTGCGCACGGCCATGCCGTCGGCGCCATAGCTCTTGTCGAGCTGGAAGATCTGCTTGGTCGCGACGCCGTTGGCATTCCAGGAGATCCACGTCTCGACCGTCGTCGCCGCGCACTGGATGTCGCCCGAGGCGATCGCGAGATGCCGGTCCTTCTGCGGGATCTTCTTCAAGGTTACGTCGAGGCCGTTCTTCTTGAAGATTCCGGCTTCCTTGGCGAGCGTCAGCGGCGCGAATCCGGTCCATCCGGAGATGCCGACGCCGACCTTGACGTCATCCGCTGACGCGGCGGTGGACGCGAGCAGCACTGCGATTGCGGAAAATAGCTTGAAAGAACGCATGATTGTCGACCTCTTGAACGATGGATTGAACCCGGTTGATGTCTTCACGTCAGTCGCGGCGGATTGCCGCACGAAGCATGTCGGCGGATGATGGCCCATGATGCATTGCATGAAATATGCCGCGCAAGGCGTCCTCAGCCTCCCTTGAAGCGGGCGACCAGGCGATGCGTCTCGCCTGGGTAATGCAACCGCACCGCCGTCACCGTGCGCGCGCTGCGCCAAGTGTAGCGGTCGATCACGAGGCAGGGCGCGCCGACCGCGATGTCGAGCGCCTCGGCCGTGCGATCGTCGGCGACGACGGCACTGATCGTATGCTCGGCTTCGGTCCACGGCACATGATGCAGCAACCACGAGCCGGGCGGCTCGCGCGCGAAGTCCGCGTTGGCAGCCTCCGGAACCGTGGAGAGATCGATCAGCCTGTCCTCGACGGCGAACGGCACATTGTCGGCGCTGTGCCGGCAGGCGATCGCGACCACCTTGCCGGCCTTGTCCATGCCGAGCCGGGCCCGATCGGCCGATGTTGCGGTACGGCGCCGGCAATCAATCAGCTGATAGCCATAGCTGCGGCCGAGCGCGGTGATCTCGGCGCGGATGTCGGCGATCTTGAGCACCGCCGACAGATGCTGTGGACGGCGCACGAAGGTGCCGGCACGGCGCCGCCGCTCGATCAAATCGGCCTGCGCCAGCTCCGACAACGCCTTGTTCACCGTCATGCGCGAGCAGCGGTAGCGCGCCATCAATTGGTGCTCGAACGGGATGCGATGCCCGGGCGGCCATTCGCCGGTCAGGATCCGGGTCTCTATGTCGAGCCGGATGCGCTTGTAGAGCGTCGGCTTGCCGGCTGCATTCGGCTTGGCCTGGTCGGAGGCGAGGCTCATGCGACGAGCCTCCGCACGCTGGCATTGAACTGCTCGCGCGCCTTGTCGCGCAACCGGTGCCGTCCGCCCGCGACGACCCTGTCGCCGCCGGCCCAGACGCAATCGATCGCGTCGCTGCCGGTTGCAAACAGCCAGCCGTCGAGAACCGCATCGCCCGACCGTCCCGCGAGGGACGGGTGCGCGGTGTCGAGAGACACGATGTCGGCGCGCGCACCGGGCGCGAGCCCGGCCTTGGTCTGTGCCAGAGCTTGCGCACCGCCCGCGAGCGCGTGATCGAACAGGGCGCGGCCGGTGGATGCGCCGGGACGCCCCGAAAACACGTTGCGCTCGCGGTGCTTCAGCCGCTGGCCGTATTCGAGCTGACGCAGCTCGTCGGCGACCCCGACCAGCACATTGGAATCGGTTCCGATGCCGAACCGGCCGCCCGCCGCGAGGAATTCGCGCGCGGAAAAGATGCCGTCGCCGAGACTTGCTTCGGTGACGGGGCAAAGGCCGGCAACCGCGCCGCTGCGGGCGAGCGCTGTGACTTCCTGCTCCGTCATGTGGGTCGCGTGAATCAGGCACCAGCGTTGATCGACGGGCGCATGTTCGAGCAGCCATTGCACCGGCCGCTGTCCCGACCAGGCGAGGCAATCCTCGACCTCGCGCACCTGTTCGGCGGCGTGGATGTGGATCGGGTCCGCCCCGGCAAGTAGGATGATCGCCGCCAGCTCATCCGGCGCCACGGCGCGCAGGCTATGCGGAGCGATGCCGATATTGGCGCCAGGTAGGTCTCGGATTGCCTCACGCGAGGCAGTCATCAGCGTGGCAAACTGATCGACCGAGCAAATGAAGCGGCGCTGCCCGGCATGCGGTGCAGCGGCGCCGAACGTGCTGTGGGCGTAGAAACTTGGCAGCAGCGTGAGTCCGATGCCGGAGGCGTTGGCGGCCTCTGCGATGCGCACGGCCATCTCGGCGGCATTGGCGTAGGGCGCGCCGTCCCGATCATGATGCAGATAGTGGAACTCGCCGACGCGGGTAAAGCCCCGCTCGAGCATCTCGACGTAGAGCAGGATTGCGACGGCGACGACGTCGTCCGGCGTCATGGTCAGCGCGAAGCGATACATCGTCTCGCGCCAGGTCCAGAACGTATCGGTCGTGTCGCCGCGCAGTTCGGCAAGGCCGGCCATGCCGCGCTGAAAGGCGTGGCTGTGCAGGCTCGCCAATCCCGGAACCGCCAGTTGGTGACGTTCGTCGCCGGCGGCAGGCGCGACGCCCACCGTCACCGACGCGATCGCGCCATCGGAAACGACGACCTGCACGTCATTGGCCCAGCCCGAAGGCAGCAGCGCGAATGCGAAATGCAGTCGTGTCATTTTTCCACGCCGGCTGGACAGAACCCAGACACGATTATATGTCTAGACATATAAGTCAAGCATCCCACATCGAGGGGACGATCGCATGGCAGAGCGCTTCGACCGTATCTGGCACAACGCCCGGCTCGCCACGATGCGCAGCGACCGCACCGATCTCGGCGAGGTCGAGCGGGGTCTGATCGCGTTGCGCGACGGCCGCATCGTCTATGCCGGCGTGCAGTCGGATTTTCCTGTGGATGCGGACGCCGTTGAGCGGATCGATTGCGCCGGCCGCTGGATCACGCCCGGGCTGGTCGATTGCCACACCCATCTCGTCTTCGGCGGCAATCGCGCGCACGAGTTCGAGCTGCGCCTGAAAGGCGCGAGCTACGAGGAGATCGCGCGCGCGGGCGGCGGCATCGTCTCGACCGTCGCGGCGACGCGCAGCGCGACCGAGGCCGAGCTTGTCGCCGGCGCGCTGCCGCGGCTCGATGCGCTGATCGGCGAGGGCGCAACCACCGTCGAGATCAAGTCCGGCTATGGCCTCAATGCCGAGACCGAGATGCGGCAGCTTGCGGCGGCACGCAGCCTCGCCCGCCTGCGGCAGGTCGCGATCCGCACGTCGTTCCTCGGAGCGCATGCGTTGCCGCCTGAAGCCAATGGCGACAAGAACCGCTACATCGATCTGGTCTGCAACGAGATGCTGCCGGCCGTGGCCAAGGCCGGCCTTGCCGATGCCGTCGACGGCTTCATGGAGGGGATCGCGTTTTCCGGAGAGCAGACGGCGCGGGTATTCGAGGCGGCGCGGTCGTTGGGACTGCCCGTCAAGCTGCATGCCGATCAGCTGTCCAATCTCGGCGGCGCGGCGCTGGCCGCAACGTTTTCGGCACTGTCAGCCGATCATCTGGAGCACACCGACGAAGCCGGCGCCGCGGCGATGGGGAAGGCCGGCACCGTCGCGGTCCTGCTGCCCGGCGCGTTCTATTTCATTCGTGAGACGCACAAGCCGCCGGTCGAGCTGTTTCGTAGCCACGGTGTAAACATGGCGCTGGCGACCGATTGCAATCCGGGCAGCTCACCGCTCACCTCGCTCCTGCTGGCGATGAACATGGGTGCAACGCTGTTCCGGATGACGGTCGCCGAATGTCTCACAGGGGTGACGCGAGAAGGCGCGCGTGCGCTCGGCATCCTTGCCGAGACCGGCACGCTCGAGGCCGGCAAGTGGTGCGATCTGGCGATCTGGGACATCGAGCGTCCGGCTGAACTGGTCTACCGCATCGGCTTCAACCCGCTGCACAACCGGGTGTGGAGGGGACGATGAACGATCGGGATGCGCCTGTCGTCGTGACGCCTGGAACCGTCGGCCTCGACGTTCTGGCGCGCGTGCTCGCCGGCGCGCCCATCGTGCTCGATCCATCGTGCTGGCCGCGTGTCGAGGCGGCCGCGGAGATCGTGGCGAAGGCGGCGCGTATTGACGTTCCCGTCTACGGCATCAATACCGGCTTCGGGAAGCTGGCATCGACACGCATCGCGCCCGACCAGACCGCGCTGCTTCAGCGCAACCTCATCCTGTCGCATTGCTGCGGAGTCGGTCCGAGCACGCCCGAGCCGATCGTGCGACTGATGATGGCGTTGAAGGTGATTTCGCTCGGTCGCGGCGCATCCGGCGTGCGCCGCGACGTGATCGAGCAGCTGCAGGGCATGCTGGCGCGCGGCGTCACTCCGCTGGTGCCGCAGCAGGGCTCGGTCGGTGCCTCCGGCGATCTCGCGCCGCTCGCCCATATGACCGCGGTCATGATCGGGGAGGGGCAGGCATTCCTTGATGGCAAGGTCGTGCCGGGCCGCGAAGCCCTTGCGACTGCCGGCCTCGCGCCGTTGACGCTCGGACCCAAGGAGGGGCTCGCGCTGATCAACGGCACGCAGTTTTCCACCGCCTATGCCATCTCCGGCCTGCTGCGTGCGCATCGCCTGGCGTGTGCCGCGCTGGTGACAGGCGCGTTGTCGGTCGATGCGGCGATGGCGTCGACGGTGCCGTTTCGCCCCGAGATACAAGCGCTGCGTGGCCATGACGGCCAGATTGCCGCGGCCGCGGCCCTGACCGCGCTGCTCGACGGCAGCGACATCAGGCAATCGCATCTCGAAGGCGACGAGCGCGTGCAGGATCCCTATTGCCTGCGCTGTCAGCCGCAGGTCGCGGGCGCCGTGCTCGACCTGCTCGCGCAAGCCGCCCGCGGGCTGACGGTTGAGGCCAATGCCGTCACCGACAATCCGCTCGTCCTGGTCGAGGCTGGCGAGATCGTGTCGGGCGGTAATTTCCACGCTGAACCGGTGGCGTTCGCCGCCGACCAGATCGCGCTGGCGCTCGCGGAGATCGGCGCGACCAGCGAGCGCCGGATCGCGACCCTCGTCGATCCCGCCTTGAACTTCGGCCTGCCGCCGTTCCTGACGCCCGAGCCTGGCATCAACTCCGGATTCATGATCGCCGAGGTGACGGCGGCGGCGCTCTATGCCGAGAACAAGCAGCGCGCCTTGCCTTGCTCGATCGACTCGACGCCGACCAGCGCCAATCAGGAAGATCACGTCTCGATGGCCGCGCATGCCGCGCGCCGGCTGTCGGACATGGCCGACAATCTCGCCGCCATCCTCGGCATCGAGCTGCTGGTCGCGGCGCAGGGCATCACGCTGCGCGCACCGCATGCGACCAGCGCACCGCTCGCGGCAGTCATCGCCGCGCTGCGGCAGCACGTTCCCGCGCTCGCCGCCGACCGCTACATGGCCGACGATCTCGCGCGGGCCGCATCGCTGATCGAAGCCGACGCGTTGCCCGCCGCTGCGATCGCGGTGCTTCCGACCGATCCATTTCCAAGACTGACTTAGAAGACTCTGACTTAGAAGACTCTGACTTAGAAGACTTGCTTAGCAGGGACATCCGTCATGAACCGCCGACTGGACAACGAACGCATCATCCGTGCACCCCGCGGCACCGACATCAGCGCCAAGAGCTGGCTGACGGAAGCGCCGCTGCGCATGCTGATGAACAATCTGGACCCTGACGTCGCCGAGCGCCCGAGCGAGCTCGTGGTCTATGGCGGCATCGGCCGCGCAGCGCGCGACTGGGAGAGCTTTGACCGGATTGCCGCCTCCTTGCGCAAGCTCGAAGGCGACCAGACGCTGCTGGTGCAATCCGGCAAGCCGGTCGGCATTTTTCGCACCCACGCGGATGCGCCACGCGTCCTGATCGCGAATTCCAACCTGGTGCCGCATTGGGCAACGCTCGATCATTTCAACGAACTCGACCGGCAAGGCCTGATGATGTTCGGCCAGATGACGGCAGGCTCATGGATCTATATCGGCAGCCAGGGAATCGTGCAGGGGACCTATGAGACGTTCGTCGAGGTCGGCCGCCGGCACTATGGTGGCAGTCTCGCCGGCAAATGGATCCTGACGGCAGGTCTCGGCGGCATGGGCGGCGCCCAGCCACTGGCCGCGACCATGGCCGGCGCCTCGATGCTCGCGGTCGAATGCCAGCCGAGCCGCATCGAGATGCGGCTACGCACGGGTTATCTCGACCGCCAGGCGACGACGCTTGACGAAGCGCTGGCGATCATTGCTGAAGCGGTCAAGAGCCAGAAGCCGGCGTCGGTCGGCCTGCTCGGCAATGCGGCCGAGATCTTTCCCGAGCTGGTGCGCCGCGGCGTGCGCCCCGACATCGTTACCGACCAGACCAGCGCGCATGATCCGATCAACGGCTATTTGCCCAAGGGATGGACGCTCGTCGATTGGGAAGCCAAACGCGCGGCCGACCCCAAGGCCGTTGAGACGGCAGCCAAGACCTCGATGGTCGATCACGTCCAGGCCATGCTGGATTTCCACGCGCAGGGAATCCCGACGCTCGATTATGGCAACAACATCCGCCAGATGGCCAAGGATATGGGCCTGAAGCAGGCGTTCGATTTTCCGGGTTTCGTTCCGGCCTATATCCGCCCGCTGTTCTGCCGCGGCGTGGGACCGTTCCGTTGGGCAGCGCTGTCAGGCGATCCCGAGGACATCTTCAAGACCGATGCCAAGGTCAAGGAGCTGATGCCCAACGACAGCCACTTGCACAATTGGCTCGACATGGCCAAGGCGCGCATCAAGTTTCAGGGGCTGCCGGCGCGGATTTGCTGGGTCGGGCTCGGCGACCGTCATCGGCTTGGCCTTGTCTTCAACGAGATGGTGGCGCGCGGCGAGCTCAAGGCGCCGATCGTGATCGGGCGCGATCATCTCGACAGCGGCTCGGTGGCGAGCCCGAACCGCGAGACCGAGGCGATGCGCGACGGCTCCGACGCCGTGTCCGACTGGCCGCTGCTCAATGCCTTGCTCAACTGCGCGAGCGGCGCAACCTGGGTGTCGCTGCATCACGGTGGCGGCGTCGGCATCGGCTATTCGCAGCACGCCGGCATGGTCATCGTCGCGGACGGCACGCCGGAGGCGGCGCGCCGGCTCGAGCGCGTGCTGTGGAACGATCCGGCCACGGGCGTCATGCGCCACGCCGACGCCGGCTATGACACGGCGATCGAATGCGCCCGCGCCAACGGGCTCGATCTGCCCAGCCTGCGCTGATGGGACCCTCCTGATCGGGAGCTGTTCGTGGCGCAATCTCGTCGCAGCTCTCAACCGTCCGGTTGATGTACGCGAGGTGACCGGCCGGACATGCCTTGATGCGGGAAATCGGCGCTGCGGCTACCGGAGATAGGTGGTCCGTGGAGTGCTGCGCCTGTGATCCATCGCGGGTGACACATTAATCTGCCTGGTTTCGCGTCAGCTTCGCTGACAGGATGAGCGGCCAGGGTCCTTGTCTCGCGGCAGATGGCATGCAATCTTCCGCAGCCGGCAATGCTGTTCGAGAGCAACAAGAACAATAATCCCTCTCGTCCCTCCAATTCTGTCGAGGGCCTGATCATGTCGAACCTTACCCAAACGACATCCGCTCCGTGGCGGATAGGAGTGCTGTTCTCGCGAACCGGCTTCATGTCGGTGATCGAGGAGACCCAGTATCAGGGCACGCAACTCGCGATCGAAGAGGTGAATGAAGCGGGCGGCGTCTGCGGCCGCGAGCTGGTTCCCGTTGCCTATGACCCCGGATCGGACTCGGCCGCCTATGGCCATTACGCCAAGCGGCTGATGATCGAGGATCAGGTCAGCACGATCTTCGGCTGCTACACCTCGTCGAGCCGCAAGGCGGTGCTGCCGGTGGTCGAACGGCTGAACGGTCTGCTCTGGTATCCGACGCTTTACGAAGGCTTCGAGGCGTCGCCCAACGTCATCTACACCGGCGCATCGCCGAATCAGAACAGCCTCGCACTGTGCCGCTATTTGATGGATACGTTCGGAACACGGTTCTATTTCGTGGGGTCGGATTACATCTATCCGCGCGAGTCCAACCGGGTGATGCGGGAGCTGCTCAAGAGCAATGGCGGTTCGGTCGTTGGCGAGCGCTATGTCAATGTCTATGCGCGCTGGCAGGATTTTGTGCCGATCATCCAGGATATCAAGCGTGTCAGGCCCGACGTGATCTTCTCGACCGTCGTTGGCGAGGGCACGGTGTTCCTCTATCAGGCTTACGCGAATGTCGGGCTCGATCCAAAGCAGGTGCCGATCGCCAGCCTGACCACGACGGAAGCCGAAATCGCCGCCATGGGCTTCGACGTCGGCGAGGGACACGTCACGGCGGCATCGTACTTCCAGGGCGTCGAGGGCAGCGCCAACAATGCGTTTGTGCAGCGCTTCAAGAAGCGGTTCGGCGCCGATATCTCGACCAACATGTGCGCCGAGGCGTCGTACTTCCAGCTGCATCTGTTCGCGAAGGCGCTCGAGCAGGTCAATTCGCTCGACACCGAGGTGCTCCGCTCGATGGTGTTCGGCACCAGCTTCGATGCACCGCAAGGTGCGGTCACCGTCAACCCAATGTCGGGTCATACCGACCTCTGGACCCGCATCGGGCGCGCCAACCGCCAGGGGCAGTTCGATGTCGTCAGCCAGTCGAAGGAGCCGGTGCATGCGGATCCGTTCCTGATCGGATATGGTCGTGCAACGCAAACAGGAAGCGTCCAATGAACGAAATGTCGCGTAAGCCGTCGCTGAGCCGAGACGTCGGCGGACGCAAGACCATGGTTCAGGAACTTGCCGATCTGTCGGCGGTGGTGGTCGCGCCGGTCGACGATCAGGTCGGCATGTTGCTGCGCGAGTTGCAGCGGTTCCGGATGCGGGTGCGGCAGGTCTGGCCGATGCCGGAGAGCGTGCCGGCCGATGCCGACGTAGTGTACTGCGAATATTCTCCTGACCTGGCGCGGCGCCTGCCATGGATTCCCGGCGATGCACGCTCGGCGCTGGTTGTGATCCTGCCGGCGACGGAGGTCGTGCACGCCGACGCGCTGTGTCATGCGACGCCGAACGCCGTTCTGCCGCGGCCGTTCACGCAAAATGCAGTGCTGTCCAGCCTCGTGCTGGCGCGCAGTCAATTTGGTTACGAACGGCGGCTCCGCAGCAAGATCGAGAAGCTCGACGACAATCTGCGCTCGATGCGCACGGTGGAGCGCGCCAAGGCGATCCTGATGGCGACGCGGCAGATGCCGGAAACCGAGGCCTATGGCTTCATCAGACGACAGGCGATGGATCGTCGCGTGTCGGCAAGTGCCGTCGCCGCGGCGATTGTTGACTCGTTCGAACTGCTTGGCTACGATCATCAACAGTAAGCCCCAATAGCGGGGCCGGCGGCGACAGCGCCGCCTTCGACACAACCGGCAACAAAGCCCTCCCAATGCTCGCGTAAGCGCGCATCGGGAGGGCTTTTTGTTTTTTCAGTCCTGAAGGGAGCTAGGGATGAGCATTTCACGGCGGACTTTGCTGAGGAATACCGCGGCGCTTGGCGCGTTTGCCGGCGCCGGACTGCCGCACATCTGGATCAAGAACGCCGACCTCGCTTACGCCGCCGGCGGCGAGATCAAGGTCGGCGTGCTGTTCTCGCTGACGGGAACGACCGCGATCATCGAGGAATCGCTCAACAAGGCGACGCTGCTTGCCATCGAGGAGATCAATGCTGCAGGCGGCATCAAGGGCAGCAAGATCGTGCCGATCGTCGAGGACCCCGCGTCCGATCCGGCGACCTTCTCGGAGAAGGCTCGCAAGCTCGTCGTCGGCGACAAATGCGTCAGTGTGTTCGGCTCCTACACCTCGGCAAGCCGCAAGGCGGTGCTCCCGGTGTTCGAGCGGCAGAACAATCTCTATTGGTATCCGACGCTCTATGAAGGCCGCGAGTGCTCGAAGAACGTGATCTACACCGGCGCGGTGCCGAACCAGCAGCAGGATGAGTTCGTGCCCTGGTTGGTCAAGAAGTTCGGCAAGAAGTTCTACCTGATCGGCTCCAACTACATCTATCCGAAGGAAGAGAACAACTACTGCAAGAAGCTGCTTGAGAAGCTCGGCGGCGAGGTCGTGGCGGAAGAATATGTGCCGCTCGGTCATTCCGAATTCTCTTCCGTCATCAACAAGATCCGCTCGACGCAGCCGAACGTGATCTTCTCCACCGTGGTCGGCGATTCCGTGGTCGCACTGCATCGTCAGTACAAGGCGGCCGGCCTCGATCCCGAGAAGATGCCGATGGCGAGCCTGACGACCTCCGAGAACGAGGTCGCTGCGATGGGCGGCGAGGCGGCCGCCGGTCATTTCACCTCGGCGCCTTACTTCATGGTGCACAAGTCGCCGGAGAACGAGAAGTTCGTCGAGGCCTACAAGAAGCGTTGGGGCGCCGACAAGGTGACGCATTTCGTGTCGGAGGCCTGCTACTTCCAGACCTACCTGTTCAAGCAGGCGGTCGAGAAGCTCGCGACCAGCGACCTCACGCCGCCGAACATCCGCGACGCCGTCAAGGGCCAGGAAGTGATTGCACCGCAGGGCAAGGTCCGGATCGAGCCGGAGAACCTGCACACCTGGCTGTGGCCCAAGATCGCGCAGGCGAAGTCGAACGGACAGTTCGAGATTCTTGTCGAGGCCAAGGAGTGGCTGAAGCCGGTGCCTTACGCGGCCTATCCCGGTCAGTCATGCACCGAGAAGGGCCTGGTCGAGAAAAGCTGACGACGGGGGCTGACGAAGGCCGTCGGCGTGCGGCGCCGGCGGCCTGCATCCCCAAAACGAATGCGGCCTCTCGCACGAACGGGTGGGAGGGGCAGGGCGCACAAAACGAACATCGAAAAGCGGATCCCGACGTGGACCAATTCATCGAACAAATCGTCACCGGCCTCAGCATCGGATCGATCCTGCTGCTGGTCGCGCTGGGCCTGTCGATCATCTACGGGTCGATGGGCATCATCAATCTCGCCCATGGCGAGTTCGTGATGCTCGGCGCTTACGCGGCCTGGGTGTTCCACACCTATCTCGGGCTCGGCCTGCTGGCGAGCCTGGTGCCGATCTTCCTCGTGGTCGCCGCGTTCGGCTGGGTCATCGAGCGTTATGTCCTGAGCTTGCTCAACAACCGGCCGCTGGACACGATTCTTGCGACCTGGGGCGTCGGCATCATGTTGCAGCAGGCGGTGCGGCTGATGGTCGGCAGCGAACTGCGCTACGTGCAGCTGCCGCCGGCGCTGTCCGACAGCATGGACGTGTTCGGCATCCCGGTATCGTCCTATCGGGTGTTCCTGTTCGTGGTGTCGATCGCGCTGTTCGTGGCGACCTGGTTGCTCATGAATCGCACCACAGTCGGAATGAAGCTGCGCGCGATCATCCAGGACCGTTCGGTCGCCGCCTCGTTCGGCATCAACGCCAAGCGGGTCTATGCGCTGACTTTCGCCTATGGCGCGGGACTGGCGGGACTGGCCGGCGCGCTGGTGTCGCCGCTGAAGAGCGTGTCGCCCGATATGGGCACCGGCTATGTGGTCGATGCCTTCATGGTGGTCGTGCTCGGCGGCGTGCAGAGCCTCGCCGGCACCGTGGCGAGCGCCTTCATCCTCGGCGAGCTCTCCGGCGGCATCGCCTTCCTGCAGAACGACACGGTGGCCAAGGCGATCGTGCTGCTCGCCATCGTCGTGCTCATCCGTTTCCGCCCCGAGGGGCTTTTCACCGCACGCGTGCGGGCCTGAGACAGATCGCTCATCTATGCCGTCGCATGTTCCCAACCCCAACGGATTGCAGCGCCTGATCGCGCAGCTGGCACCTCTGTTGATCGTCTGCGCTGTGGTGTTCGCGCTGCCGGTGCTGCTCAACAACGACTTCCTGCTCAACAAGGTCGCGCGTTATCTGGTGCTGGGGATCCTCACGGTGTCGCTCGGGCTGTCCTGGGGATTCGGCGGCATCCTGAATCTCGGCCAGGCGATGAGCTTCGGGCTCGGCTCCTACGCCATGGCAATGGCGCTCAAGCTCAAGACCGTGCCGGTGCACACGGGAGCGAGCGGACTGCCGGACTTCATGGTCTGGAACAATGTCCAGCATTTGCCGTGGTTCTGGGAGCCGTTCCGCTCGCTGACCTTCGCGATCGCCGCCGGCCTGATCGTGCCGGCGCTGGTCGCGGCGGCGCTCGGCTGGTTCATGTTCCGGGGGCGCGTCACCGGCGTCTATGTCTCGATCATCACGCTCGCCACCATGGTGGTGATCAATCTCGTGATCATCGACCAGCAGAGCTACACCGGCGGCTTCAACGGCATCACCGATCTCGCCCAGCTCGAGATCTTCGGCGTCGCGTTCGATGCCTATGGCCGTGCAACCTACTATCTCGTGGCCGGCTGTGTCCTGCTCAGCCTGCTTGTCGCCTTCGCCTTCACAAGAACCAAGGCCGGCTTGATCGTGCAGGCGATCCGCGACCATGAGAGCCGGGTGCGCTACTTCGGCTACGACGTCGCGCTCTACCAGATCTTCGTGTTCGCGCTGTCGGCGGCGATCGCGGGCCTTGCCGGCATGCTCTACACGGTGGTGATGGAGTTTGCCTCGCCGACCTTCCTCGGCGTGCAGCTTTCGCTTTCGGTCGTGGTGTGGTGCGCGGTCGGCGGCCGGCAGAGCCTGGTCGGTGCGTTCCTTGGCGCGGTACTGGTGGCGGGCATGCAGGGCGCGCTGTCGGAGTCCGCAGCGTTCCTGGAAACCTGGACGCTGGTGATGGGCGCGCTGTTCGTGCTCGTGGTCCTGTTCCTGCCGAAGGGGCTCGCCGGTCTCGCGCAAGCTGCCCTGCGCTGGATCGTGCTGCGACGACAAACCGCGAGTGGCGGCGTTGCGCAGGGCGTCGGCCAGACGGAGGGCAGCACATGAGCTCCCATCTCGATCTCCGCGACGTTTCCGTCAGCTTCAACGGTTTCAAGGCGCTCAATTCACTCAACATGAGCGTGCGCAAAGGCGAGCTGCGCTGCCTGATCGGGCCGAACGGCGCCGGCAAGACCACGGCGCTGGACATCATCTGCGGCAAGGTCAAGCCGAGTGCCGGCACGGTGAGCTTTGACGGAACGGCGCTGCAGGATCTCGAGGAATACGAAATCGCCCGTGCCGGCGTCGGCCGCAAGTTCCAGGTGCCGAGCGTGTTCCGCGAGCTCTCGGTCTCCGAGAACCTTGAAGTGGCGCGAGCCCGGCGCACGAGCGTCTTCGGCAATCTGCGCTGGAATATCGGCAACTCGGGGCGCGAGCATGTCGAGCGTCTCGCTGAACTGGTCGGGCTCACCGAGCAGCTCGACCGGCCGGCGGCCTATCTGTCGCACGGTCAGACCCAGTGGCTGGAGATCGGCATGCTGGTCGCCCAGGACGCCGAGCTGATCCTGATGGACGAGCCCACCGCGGGCATGACGGCGCAGGAAACCCGCAAGACCGCCGAACTGTTCGCTCGGCTGAAGGGCAAGCACACGCTGATCGTGGTCGAGCACGACATGGGCTTCGTCAAGGCGATCGGCGACATCATCTCGGTGATGCATATGGGCCAGATGCTGGCCGAGGGCACCGCCGCTGAAGTCGAGGCGCATCCGGAAGTGCGCCGCGCCTATCTCGGATCGGGAGGCATCAGCCATGCTTGAGCTGACCGACGTCGACGCCTTCTACGGCAACAGCCGCGCCCTGCAGGGCATCAACCTGACGGTTGGCAATGGCGAATTCCTCTCGGTGCTCGGCCGCAACGGCGTCGGCAAGACCACACTGATGCGCAGCATCCTCGGCCTGATGGACCGGTGCACCGGACGGCTGTCGCTCGACGGTGCCGACATCTCGCCGCTGCGGACCTACCAGCGCGCCAAGGCCGGTATCGCCTATGTGCCGCAGGGCCGCGGGATTTTGCCGAAGTTCACTGTGCGGGAAAACCTGACGCTCGGGACCTTCGCCGCGAAATCGGCCAACGGCATCGAGGAGTGGGTTCTCGAGCTGTTTCCGGTCCTCAAGGACTTTCTCAATCGCTACGGCGGCAATCTCTCCGGCGGCCAGCAGCAGCAGCTTGCGATCGCGCGTGCGCTGCTGGCCAAGCCCAAGGTCATCCTGCTGGACGAGCCGACGGAGGGTATCCAGCCGAACATCGTCGAGCAGATCGAAGACGTGATCGTCAGCCTCAATCGCGAGCGCGGAATCACGGTCGTGCTGGTCGAACAGAATGTCGCGTTTGCGCGGCGTGCGTCTCACCGCTTCGCGTTGCTCGAAAAGGGACGCGTCGTCGCCAAGGGTACGATCGGTGAGCTCACCGATGATCTCATCCAGCTGCACATGGCCGTGTAGCGGGACTTATCGCTCAGGAAAAGGGAGTCGAGACATGTTGCATGGAGACATATCGAGCAGCAAGGACACGGTCGGCGTTGCCGTGGTCAATTACAAGATGCCGCGCCTGCACACCAAGGCCGAGGTGCTGGATAACGCGCGCAACATCGCCAAGATGGTCGAGGGCATGAAGCTCGGCCTGCCGGGCATGGACCTCGTGATCTTCCCGGAATACTCGACCCACGGCATCATGTACGATTCCAAGGAGATGTACGAGACCGCGTCGTCAGTGCCGGGCGAGGAGACCCGGATCTTCGCGGACGCCTGCCGCAGAGCGAAGGTCTGGGGTGTGTTCTCGCTGACCGGCGAGCGCCACGAGGAGCATCCCAACAAGGCGCCGTACAACACCCTGATCCTGATGAACGACAAGGGCGAGATCGTCCAGAAGTACCGCAAGATCATGCCGTGGGTGCCGATCGAGGGCTGGTATCCCGGCGATTGCACCTACGTCTCGGACGGGCCGAAGGGACTGAAGATCAGCCTGATCATCTGCGACGACGGCAACTATCCGGAGATCTGGCGGGACTGCGCGATGCGCGGCGCCGAACTGATCGTCCGCTGCCAGGGCTACATGTATCCGGCCAAGGAGCAGCAGATCCAGATCTCGAAGTCGATGGCCTGGGCCAACAACTGCTACGTGGCGGTCGCCAACGCCTCCGGCTTCGACGGCGTCTATTCCTACTTCGGCCATTCCGCGCTCATCGGCTTCGACGGCCGGACCCTTGGGGAGTGCGGCACCGAGGAGAATGGCATCCAGTACGCGCAACTCTCGGTGTCGCTGATCCGCGACGCCCGCCGCAACATGCAGTCGCAGAACCATCTCTTCAAGCTGATGCACCGCGGCTATACCGGCCTGATCAACTCCGGCGACGGTGATCGCGGCCACGCGGTCTGCCCGTACACCTTCTACAAGAACTGGATCACGGACCCCGAAGGGACGCGGGAGATGGTTGAAGCCATGACCCGTCCGACCGTCGGGACCGATGAATGTCCGATCGAGGGCATTCCGAACCAGAAAGTCGCACATCGCTAGGTGACATCGATGATCGGCGCCGGCGCGATGTTTCGCGCCGGCGTGGTTCGATGCAACGGCGGACACTTCCTCGCGGAGGAAACAGGGGGGACATCATGAGCGGTCAATCGAACAGCGGGCTGGTTCATCAGACCGAAGGGCAGATCGACGACCTTCTCGGCCATGAATTCGAGCACGAGCCGGTGCCGATGAGCGCCCGGCGCAGCGCCTTCTCGGTCACGATGGTGTGGCTGGGATTTCCGATGATCATCACCGGCGCGATGACCGGTTCGCTGCTGGTGCTGGGCATGGGGTTCAAGAATGCACTGGTGGCGATGATCGTCGGCAACCTGATCATGTTCGCCTATGTGGGCGCGCTCGGGCTGATCGGCACCAGGCGCGGCATGAATTTCGCGCTGATCGCCAGCATCGTGTTCGGAAAAAAGGGCTATGTGCTGGCGTCGGGCCTGCTGTCGACCCTGCTGCTCGGCTGGTATGCGGTGCAGACCGGCATCACCGGCGCGCTGATCTCCTCGACCTACGGCCTCAATTACGTGGCGATGACCATCGTCGCCGGCGTGCTCTATATCGGGATTACTTTTGTCGGCGTGAAGGGATTGCACTGGATCGGGCTGGCGTCGGTGCCGCTGTTTGTCGTACTCGGCCTCTGGGTCGCGGCCGATGCCGCCTCGACCACGACGTCAGGGGCGATCTTCGCCTATGCCGGCAACAATGGCGTCGCCAGCATGTCGATGGGCGTCGGCCTCACGGTGGTGCTCGCGCTGTTCATCGACGCCGGCACGGTGACGGCGGACTTCAACCGCTGGGCGCCGAGCGCGCGGGCCTCGCTGTTCGCGACGTTCAGCGCATTTCCGTTCGCCAACCTGGCGGCGATGCTGGTCGGCGGCGTGATGACGGCGGCGCTCGCCGTGCCGAACGCCAATCCGTTCGGTGTCGACAACATGTTCGGCTACATGAACGGCAAGCAGCTCACCTGGCTCAGCATCCTCGCTTTCATCTTCCTCTACGCCAATCTCGGCTCGGTCTGCTCGCACTGCCTGTACAATGCGGCCACCGGCTGGTCGCGCATTCTCGGGACCAACATGCGGCTGATGGCAGTGGTGCTCGGCGCGCTCGGCATCCTGGTCGCTGCCGGCAATGTCTGGGCGTTCTTCATCCAGTGGCTGTCGCTGCTCGGCATCCTGGTGCCGCCGATCGGCGCGATCATCCTGGTCGACCAATACCTGCTGCGGGCCGAGGCGCGCGCGGACGTCGACTGGCGTGCGAAGCCGTTCATCGCCTGGGGCATCGGGTCGCTGTGTGCCTTTGCGGTTGAAAACCTGATGCCGGGACTGTCCACTGCGATCTCCGCCGCGGTGGTCGCAGGCATCGTGTACGGGGCGATCGCACGGGTGGAGTCTCCGACCGAAAAGGTGGCGCGTCCGGCGTAAGCGATCAGCTCGATCAAGCAAGAAGGGTGCATCAATGAGCGTCGACTATCAGACCCATGATCTCGGCAATTTGACCTTGCAGCGCGGCGCGACCATTCGCGACTGCAAGCTCGCCTACAAGACCTATGGCCAGCTGAACGCGGCCAAGGACAACGTCATCGTCTATCCGACCTGGTACTCGGGTCAGCACTACGACAATGAATGGCTGATCGGACCGGGCAGGGCGCTCGATCCGGCAAAGTACTTCATCATCATTCCGAACATGCTCGGCAACGGGCTGTCGTCGTCGCCGAGCAACACGCCGGAACCGTATAACGGACCGCGTTTCCCGCAGGTGACGGCCTATGACAATGTGCGCGCCCAGCATCGGCTGGTGACCGAGAAATTCGGCATCAAGCACATCCGTCTCGTCGTCGGCTGGTCGATGGGCGCGTTGCAGACGTTCCATTGGGGTGCGCTGTATCCGGATATGATGGACTTGCTGGCGCCGTTCTGCGGCTCGGCCAAATGCTCGCGCCACAACTTCGTGTTCCTCGAGGGCGTGAAGGCGGCACTCACCGCGGATGCTGCGTGGAAGGAGGGCTGGTACACCGACAAGCCGGCCCGCGGCCTGCGCGCCGCCGCGCGCGTCTATGCCGGCTGGGGCTTTTCGCAGGCCTTCTATCGCGAGCAGCTCGACATCAAGACGCTGGGCTATTCGTCGCTGGAGGATTTCCTGGTGGCGTTCTGGGAAGGCTTCTTCCTGCCGAAGGATCCCAACAACCTGCTGACCATGCTGTGGACCTGGCAGCACGGCGATATCAGCGACAACGAAATCTACAACAGCGACTTCAAGGCCGCGCTGAGGGCGATCAAGGCCAAGGCCTATGTCATGCCGGGGCAGACCGATCTGTATTTCCCACCGGAGGACAGCGCGTTCGAGGTCGAGAACATGCCGAATGCCAGGCTCGTGCAGGTACCGTCGATCTGGGGCCACTTCGCCGGCGGGCCCGGGACCAATCCGGTCGATGTCGCCTTCATCGACAGCAAGCTCAAGGAACTGCTCGCATCGTGATATCGACCGGTTGCGAACGGCTGCCTGCGCGATGATGGGAGGCGTGAGCTTGTCCAATCCTGCCCTGCTGCTCGACCAGTACCGCATCCGGGAGGAGCCGTATTACCGGCCGCTCAAGGATGAGGTCGAACTGTTCGGCGCAGCCTATGCCAATCGCATGCCGGTGATGCTGAAAGGCCCCACCGGCTGCGGCAAGACCCGCTTCATCGAATACATGGCGTGGCGACTCGGCCGCCCGCTGATCACGGTCGCCTGCCACGAGGACATGACGGCGGCCGATCTGGTGGGGCGCTGGCTGCTCGATGCACAGGGAACGGTGTGGAGCGACGGGCCGCTCACCACCGCCGTGCGTCTTGGCGCGATCTGCTATCTCGACGAGATCGTCGAGGCGCGC
The DNA here is from genome assembly GCF_009720285.1 of Bradyrhizobium sp. BR2003. Classification (NCBI taxonomy): domain Bacteria; kingdom Pseudomonadati; phylum Pseudomonadota; class Alphaproteobacteria; order Hyphomicrobiales; family Nitrobacteraceae; genus Bradyrhizobium; species Bradyrhizobium sp. BR2003. Next base: position 44,505 of record NZ_SMYJ01000034.1, on the reverse strand, counting down.
CAGGACACGACGGTCGTGATCCATCCCTTGACCGACGATCGTCGTGTACTGCCGCTGGAAAAGCGCGGTGAATTGATCCACGCCCATTCCGACTTCCAGCTCGTGATCTCCTACAATCCGGGCTACCAGAGCGCGATCAAGGACCTCAAGGAATCCACCAAGCAGCGCTTCGCGGCGCTGGATTTCGGCTATCCTGATCGGCCGGTCGAGACCGAGGTGGTGTCGCGCGAAGCCGGCATCGAACCGAACCTCGCCGATCTCCTGGTGAAGATCGCCCAGCATAGCCGCAACCTGAAGGGGCAGGGGCTCGACGAAGGCGCGTCGACCCGCATGCTGGTCAATGCCGGCCGCTTGATCGGATGCGGCATCAGCCTCGAAAAGGCCTGCGAGACCACGATCGTCGTGCCCCTGACCGATGATGCGGACACCAGGAACACGTTGCGCGACGTGATCTCGGCCTGCGGCTAAGTGGACGTTTGCAGGTGGCGGTCGCGCAAATCAGTTCGCTCGATAGCTTCCGGTCCGGACGTCGGCTCGCGGCGCTCTTGCGCGGCCACGACGATGTAGCTGCGGCCGTGCAGGCGGCGCGCACCGCTCTGCAGCGAACCGGTTGGTTCGACCACCTGCCGGTCTGGGACGAGGCCGTGCACGCCCTGTTCGAGGCCAATCTCGGTCAAGCCGTGGTGCAGGGCTTTCTGCGTCTATCGGAGCAATGGCCGGCGCAGCGATCGGCCGATGATCTGATCGCGATCGGCCGCGCGGTCCGGGACATCGGCTGCAGCGCCGGAAGCCGCGTCGCCCATGCGTTGCTGAGCGAATTGTCCAGGGTGCTGTCGCGGCTTGCGGGTGCAGGAGAACTCACCACGGTTCTCGCCGCGCTCGACCAACTCGCAGCCGTCGGGCCGGAGTCGGCGGGCCTCGCGATCGGCCGGCTGGGGCAGTTTCTGGCGCATGCCGGCGGCGAGGATTTTGCGGCGTGGATTTCCGCTGGCTTGCGCGCGAGCGGCGGTCGCGCATCGCGCCGCCGTGCCTATTTCGCGCTCGACGATCAGCTTTCGGCGCAGCTGTTCGCAGCCGGCCGGAGCGGGGATGATTTCGCGCGGCTGGAGAAACGCCTCGCTGCAACCACGATCGCGTTGTGGAACAGGAAGCCGCGTTTCCGCAAACTTGCCGTTGCACCGACGCCGGTGCCGCGGCGGACCTCGCTCGCCGCCGGGGTCATCGGTCTGCCGCAGACCTTTCCCGGCTTCGAAAGCGAGGAAGCGGACTCCGTCTATCTCGCGGCGGTCGCGCACGCCGGCGCGCATCTGGTGCATTCCACCGCCCGCTTCCCGGTGGGGCGACTGAAGGCGCTGCAGATCGCGCTGGTCTCGCTGATCGAGGATGGCCGGGTCGAGACGCTGGCGCTCCGCGAAATGCCCGGGCTGCGCCGGCTGTGGCTGCCATTTCACAGCGCGACGCCAGCCGGCCAGGCAACCGCAGCCGGACTGATGATGCGGCTGGCGCGGGCGCTGATCGATCCCGATTATCAGGATCCGGATGCGTGGGTGACCAAGGGGCGGACGCTGTTTGCCGCTGCCGCCGGCCGTTGGCGCGATCCTGCCATCAGCCGCGAGATCGGTGGCCTGCTCGGCAACGACATCGGGCAGATGCGGTTGCAGTTCAACGCCAAGAGCTACGTCGTCGAACCCGCCTATCGCGACGACAATCTGGCGCTGTGGGATTTCGGCGACCAGCCGGACAGTCCGGCCGAGACGATCGAACTTGCCGTCGATTCCGTGCGGTTCGAGCGGCGCGACGATGCGGGTGGCCAATCGGCCGACGACAACGCCAAGCCGGACGAGACGTTGCGCGCGAAGGCCAGTGCGGTGACGCTGCTGGATGGGTTTCCGGTCGCGACCTACCCGGAATGGGACTATGCGGCGCGTACCGAGCGGCCGGATTGGACCACGATTCTGGAAGCCGATGCCGCCGTTTCCGCGCAGCCCTTCGATCCCTCGACGGACGCCGAGGCGATGCGCTGGATCACGGAGTTGACCCGCGACGCGTCGATCGGCCGCCGTATCCGACACAAGGGCCAGCGCGACGGCGACGCGCTCGACATTGACGCAGCGATCGCCCTGACGATCGAGCGGCGCACCGGCAATATCAGCGAGCCCAGGGTCTACCAGCGCGATGCGCCCGGACCGCGCGATCTCGCCGTCCTGCTGCTGCTGGATCTGTCGCAATCGACCGCCGACCGTGACCGCCGCGGCCGGAAGGTCCTCGACGTTGAACGCAAGGCGGCCGCGATCATGGCAGCCGCGGTAGAGGCCGCCAATGATGCGATCGCGGTGCATGGTTTCAGCTCCGATGGCCGCGAGCGCGTGCGCTATCTGCGCATCAAGGGCTTTGCGGAGCCAATGGACGCAGTGGTTCGTGCGCGTCTCGCGGGCCTTGGTAGCAGCCATTCCACCCGGCTGGGCGCGGCATTGCGCCATGCCGGGGGCTACCTCGCGGAACGACGCGCATTCCGGAAGGTGCTGCTGGTTCTGACCGACGGCGAGCCGTCCGACGTCGACGTGCCGGATGCGCAATATCTCGTCGAGGACGCCCGCCGTGCCGCCCAGCAGCTGCGGCGGCGTGGCACCGATATCTTCGCCTTTGGCATCGGCGAGCACAGATTTCCCCAGCTCGATCGGATTTTCGGCGAGCGCTATGCGCTCCGCGTGCCGCGCATCGAGGTGTTGCCGCAACGGGTGATGCAGCTCTATGCGGAACTGAAGAAATAGCGGGTGCTGCTAGCCCGTTGCCCGGGGCAGGGAGCCCTTTGCGGTGATCTCCGCCGAGAGTTCCTCGATCGTCTTGCGCTGTTCCATGGCAGCCCGCCGGATCAGCGCGAAGGCAGCCGGCTCGGCCAGCGCATGGGTGTGCATGACCTGAAGGACCGCGGCGAGCACGACGCGGCGGGATCGCAGCCGCTGCTCCAGCTTGAGCACCTGCTGCTTCAGCTCGCTGGTGCGCTCGCTTCGCTCGAAGGCCAGGACCAGCGCGGCATAGATGCCGGCCGAGCGCAGCGGCTTCACCAGAAATGACGCCGGATCTAGGTCGAGCACCAGCTTCAGACGGCTCGGCGTCTCGGTGCCGAGCAGGGCGATGACCGGGCTTCGCCCAAACGACGTCCGATGCGCCGGCGAGGTGAGCGGCAGGAACTCGTCATCGATCAGCGTCACGTCGGGACGGCAGTCGATATTGGCACCGGGCTCCCATGTGACGATCTCGATCCCGAGGCGCTCGAACTGCCTCCTGACGATCGAGGCATCGCGCTCATCCTTGATGGCGACGAGCGCCTTGCGCCCCCGCAGCGAAAATGAAGACGGTTTGCTCATTTCACAACCCGCAAATGCGGCGCATTCGGCAACGTTCCGTCCCTTGCCGGGCTGGCGGCGATGTCGAGCTGCGTCAGGTAAGGATCCGGTCTGACCGGCGCTTCAGCTTCCCAGAAGATGTCAAATTGTCCTTCGGCGTTCGAGACGGCCAGCCGCGGCGTCAGGACGCAGTGGTTGTTGCTGCCGTCGATCCAGACCGGACCTTGCGGCGAATTGTAGCGGTGGCCGGCCGCGGCGCGCCGCACCTCGCCGATATTGGATGTGCCGGCGCGCTGCAGCGCGCGGGCCAGCAGATAGACCGCGACATAGGCGGATTGCCCGTCGACCGACGGGCTGCTGTGTTCGCCGTAGCGCGCCTTCCAGCGTGCCACGAAGGCCCGGTTCTCGGGCAGGCGAATGCTTTCGAAATAGGCCGACGAGGTGATGCATCCGGCCGATGCGGGACCCGCGATCTTGAGCTCTGGCTCGCACAGGCTGCAGCTCAGCATCGGGATGTCGAGGCCGGCTGCGGCGGTCGCCGCATGAAAGGCGCGGATGAAGTCGTAGCTCGAGCTGCCGACCAGGGTGTTGAAGACGACCGGCGGCCGGCGCCGCACGATCTCGTCCACGATGTGCGTGACCGCGCTTTCACCAAGTTCGAGCAGGCGTTCGGCGAGAATGCGTCCTTTGGCCGCCGTCACGAGCTCGCGGGTGACGCGATTGGTTTCCCAGGTCCAGACGTAGTTGGAGCCGACACAGAAGATTTCGCGCGAAAGATTATCGAGCACGTAACGCACCAGCGGCAGTACGTTGTGATTGGGTGAGGCGCCGACATAGATGACGTTGTCGGAGCATTCGAACCCCTCGTAGCGCGCCGGATACCAGAGCAGGCGGTCGGTGCGCTCGACGATCGGCAGCACCTGCTTGCGCGAGGCCGAGGTGTAGCAGCCGATGATGTGCTCGACGCCGACGTTGCGAATGAGGTCGTCGCAGACCGTGTGATACTCGGAAATGATTCCGCGGGGATCGCGGACATGCGCAGATATTGCGAAGTCGAACTCGTCCTGATTGTTGATTTCGTCGACCGCCATCATGGCGCTCTTCAGGATCTCGCGTCCCATGGCCTGATAGGGCCCGTGCTGCGAGCAGATGATGCCAACTGGAATGGAGGGCTTGGTCATTGAGTACTTTCGGCGGCGCGACGCATCAAGAAAATCATCTTGGCAGAGGTCGGTGCAAGAGGTCATGCCGATTTGCTGCGCATGCACCTCGCGAAATTTGTGCAGCCAGCCTCGTTGACAACGCGCTGCACACCTCCTTAGAATTTTCTCCTACAGGGCTTCCTGTCGAACCTTGCGTGCGTCGATTTGGCCGATGACGTCCCGATCGCCGCGCAGAGTGCTCCGTTCGACGCCGGACCCGTGCGATAGTTCATAGCCGCGGCATTTGGGCCATTCGTCACCTTCGTTTCGGAGGGGCGGGTGGCTTTTTGCTTTTGCCGCTCAACAAATTGGCGACACGTCCGTGCCGCCAAGCCGGAGGCGCGTGCGCGGTGATGGGCGGTGCCTGCGCTTGCGTCATGTCAAGTGCGGGGATGAGAAACGATGCCGACGACGGATCTTCACTATTTCGGGCTCATTGAGATCGGGCAGCAAATCCAGGCGAAAAAGCTTTCGCCGGTCGAGGTGACCAAGGCGATGCTCGGACGTATCGAGCAGCTCGACGGCAAGCTCAAGAGCTACGCCTATGTGATGGGCGAGGCGGCGCTGGCCGAGGCGGCGGCAGCCGAGAAGGACATCGCGTCCGGCAAGATCAAGGGACCGCTGCACGGCGTGCCGATCGCCGTCAAGGATCTGTGCTGGGCGAAGGGCGCGCCAGCCGCGCATGGCATGACGATCCATCGCGACTTCCGGCCGAGCGAGGACGCCACGGTCGTCGCGCGGCTGAAGGATGCCGGCGCAATCATCCTCGGCAAGCTGCAGCAGACCGAGGGCGCCTATGCCGACCACCACCCGAAGATCGATCCGCCGAAGAATCCGTGGAATGCGGACTTGTGGTCGGGCGCATCGTCGAGCGGTTCCGGCGTCGCCACCGCCGCGGGGCTTTGCTTCGGTTCGCTTGGCACCGATACGGGCGGCTCGATCCGCTTTCCGTCGGCCGCCAACGGCATCACCGGGCTGAAGCCAACCTGGGGACGTGTGAGCCGTTATGGCGCGTTCGAACTCGCGGCGACGCTCGATCACATCGGGCCGATGGCGCGCAGCGCGGCCGATTGCGGCGCGATCCTCGCCGTGATCGCGGGCCAGGATCCCAAGGACACCACCTCCGTGCCGCTGCCGGTGCCGAACTATCTCGCCGGCCTGTCCGGCGATTTGCGCGGCATGACCATCGGGGTCGATCGGCGCTGGACCAGCGAGGGCACGGACGAGGCCGCCGGTAAGGTGCTCAGCGAAGGGCTGCGCGTTGCCGCCGATCTGGGTGCGAAGATCAAGGACATCACGTTTCCTGATCCGAAGGCCGTGATCGAGGATTGGTTCCCGCTGTGCGGCATCGAAGTGGCGGTCGCGCATGAAGAGACCTATCCGGCCCGCAAGGATGAATATGGTCCGGCGCTCGCCGGCCTGCTCGACCTCGGCCGGGCGCAATCCGGCATGAACTATCAGAAGATCGTGCTGCGGCGCGAAGCATTCCGCGGCGCGGTGCGGCTGTTGTTCGAGACGGTCGATCTGATCGCCGTTCCGGCCCAGGCGTTCGCTGCGCCGACATTGGCCAAGATGGCGGCGCTGGGTGAGGATCCGTCGCTGATTACCGGGCTGCTGCGCTTCACCTGTCCGTTCGACATGACCGGCAGCCCGACCGTGACGCTTCCCGGCGGCTTCGCGCCGAACGGCGGGCCGGTCGCCTTCCAGTTCGTCGGCCGTCATTTCGACGAAGCAAGCCTCGTTCGCGCGGGCGATGCCTTCCAGCGCGTCACCGACTGGCACAAGCGCCATCCCGCGATCTGAATCGAGGAGCCGTTCGCATGTCCGAAGATTGGTTGAAGAGTTCCATCATGGCCAAGCGCGCCCTTGCCAAGGGCGCGACCGGTACGACCCATAGCCTGACGATCGAGCAGCAGGGCGGCTTCCATTACGTCTATGGGCCCTATGCCAAGCCGACCCTGTCGATCGATCCGGGCGGGGTCGTCGTTGTCGAGACCGAAGACGCCTTCGGCGGCGTGCTCACCAGCGAAAGCGACAGCCCCACGGCGAAGCTGAACTTCCCCTATCTGAATCCGCAATGCGGGCCGATCGCGGTCAAGGGCGCCAGGAAGGGCGATTGCCTCGCCGTCTATATCCGCGACGTCGAGACCCGCGGCGCGCAGCCGGCCGGAACGACCTGCATCATTCCGGAATTCGGCGGCCTGGTCGGGACCGCATCCACGGCGCTGCTCAATCCGCCGCTGCCGGAACGCGTCAAGAAGCTGCATGTCGACCGCAACGGCGTGCGCTGGAACGACAAGATCACGCTGCCCTATGAGCCGTTCATCGGCACGATCGGCGTCTCGCCGGAGATCGAGGCGATCTCCTCGCTGCAGCCCGATTATCACGGCGGCAACATGGACCTGCCCGACGTCGCACCGGGCGCGATTATCTATCTGCCGGTGCATGCCGAAGGCGGGCTGCTCTATGTCGGCGACTGCCACGCCACACAGGGCGACGGCGAGCTCTCGGGCGTCGCGCTGGAGCAGCGCGCGACTGTCACTTTGCAGATCGATCTGATCAAGAACTGGAGCTTCGCCTGGCCGCGGCTCGAGACGCGCGACTTCATCATGACGATCGGCAGCGCACGCCCGCTCGAAGACGCTGCGCGCATCGCCTATCGCGAGCTCGTGCGCTGGATGAGCGCCGATTACGGCTTCGATGAAATCGACGCCTACATGCTGCTCAGCCAGGCCGGCCGCATGCGGCTCGGCAACATGGTCGACCCCAAATACACGATGGGGGCGTCGATCCTGAAGAATTACCTCAAGGCGTGACTTCAAACATCCTTCAACGACAGAGGACATCGCGATGTATTCGGGGCGTATAGTCGGAATGGCTTTGCTTGGTGCAATGCTCGGGACCGCAGCAATAGGTGCCGCCCAGGCGGCAGAACCGCCGCTGAAGGTCGGCTTGCTGGAAGACATCTCCGGCGATCTCGCCTTCATGGGTATGCCGAAGCTGCACGGCTCGCAGCTGGCGGTCGAGGAGATCAACAAGAGCGGCGGCATTCTCGGCCGGCAGATCGAGTTGATTCACCTTGATCCCCAGGGTGACAATGCCCGCTATCAGGAGTTCGGCCGCCGGCTGCTCAATCGTGACAAGGTCGACGTGCTGATCGGCGGCATCACTTCTGCGTCGCGCGAGGCGTTGCGCCCGATCGTCGATCGCACCACCACGCCGTACTTCTATACGAACCAGTATGAAGGCGGTGTCTGCGACGCCAGCATGATCAGTATGGGCGCGGTGCCGGAGCAGCAGTTCTCGACCCTGATCCCCTGGATGGTCCAGAAGTTCGGCAAGAAGGTCTATGTCATCGCGGCCGACTACAATTTCGGCCAGATCTCCGCGGAGTGGAACCGCAAGATCATGAAAGACCTCGGCGGCGAGGTCGTGGGAGAGGAATTCATCCCGCTCGGCGTGTCGCAGTTCGCGCAGACGATCCAGAACATCCAGAAGGCGAAGCCGGACTGGTTGCTGACGATCAATGTCGGCGCGGCGCAAGACTCGTTCTTCGAGCAGGCGGCTGCGGCCAACCTCAATTTGCCGATGGGCTCTTCGATCAAGATCATGCTCGGCTTCGAGCACAAACGGTTCAAGCCGCCGGCGCTCAACAACATGCATGCGACCGCGAACTGGTTCGAGGAGATCGATACGCCCGAAGCCAACGATTTCAAGAAGCGCTGGCACGCCAAATTCCCCGATGAGCTTTACATCAACGACATGGGCTACAACGCCTACAACGCGCTCTACATGTACAAGACGCTGGTCGAGAAGGCGAAGTCGACCAAGCTCGAGGACATGCGCAAGGTGATCGCGACGGGTGATGCCTGCATCGACGCTCCCGAGGGCAAGGTCTGCATCGACCCGAAGAGCCAGCATACGTCGCACCGCATGCGCCTGATCTCGGTCGGGCCCAAGCATGAGGTGACGGTGGAGAAGGACTACGGGACGATCCAGCCGTACTGGCTTGGCGAGATCGGCTGCGACCTCACCAAGAAGAACGACAAGGATCAGTACACGCCGAGTCATCTCCCCAGCAAATCGTGACGCGCGCAGGCACGAATCTTGCTCGTGTTGTGCATCACGACTTCGAACCGAGCCGGCGCCGCAATGATGCGGCGCCGCGATCAGGGAGACCGGAATGTCGGCTGAACTCTTCTCGGTATTCTATCAGTTCGCCGATGTCTTCGCGTTCCTGATCCTGTCAGCGGCGGGCCTTGCCATCGTGTTCGGCATGATGGGCGTCATCAACATGGCGCATGGCGAGTTCATCATGTGCGGCGCCTACGTCACCGTGGGGCTCGTCAACCTCGGCGTCCCGCTTCCGATTGCTCAGATTCTGGCCGCGCTGACCGCGGGGATCATCGGCATGATCGTCGAGTATCTCGTCGTGCGGCGCTTCTACAGGCGTCCGCTCGACTCGCTGCTCGCCACCTGGGGCCTCAGCCTGATCGTGACGCAGTCGATGCTGCTGATCGTCGGGTCCGCCGTGCGCGGCATCGGCACGCCGGAAGGAAGCTTTGCGATCGGGGGCTACACGTTTTCGACCTACCGCCTTGTGCTGTTCGGCTGTGCTGTGGCCGTGCTGGCCGGTCTCTACATCATCTTCATGAAGACGCGCTTTGGCGTGATCGCGCGCGCCACGATGCAGAACGCGGCAATGGCGAAGGCGCTCGGCGCGCGCACCGGGCGGATCTATTCCATCAGCTTCGGCATCGGCACCGCGCTTGCGGGGCTCTGCGGCGCGCTCTACGCGCCGACCATGACGCTGATCCCGACCATGGGCGCGACCTTCGTGGTCGAGAGCTTTGTCACCGTGGTGATCGGCGGCGCCAATGTCCTGCTCGGAACTGCGCCGGCCGCGGTGTTCCTGGCGATGATCCGAATGGCATTGAATGCCAGCTACGGGCAGATCATCGGCCAGATCGGCATGCTGTTTGCTGTCATTCTGATCATACGTGTGCTGCCCGAGGGACTATCCAGCGTGCTGGTTCGTCGTGGGCGCTAGACGGGAATTTCTGATGTTGAAGCTGCTCGAGGGCCCGCAGACGCTCGGACGCGGGAAGATCTTCTGGTCCTGCTTCCTCGCCGTGCTGGCGGGGGCACTGATCTATCCGCTGTTCGCTGATTCCTATGATGTCGGCAATTTCGCCTACTTCCTGATCTGGATCTTCATGGCGCTCGGTCTCTGCCTGATGTGGGGCTACGGCGGCATGCTGTCATTCGGCCAGACCTTCTTCTTCGGCATCGCCGGCTACGGCTATGGCGTGCTCGCCATCAATATGGGCGGGGGAACGGCCACGATCGCCGCGCTCGTTTTCTCCGTGGTCATCGCGATGATCGCGGCCGGGATCCTCGGCTACTTCATGATCTGGGGCGGCATCAGCGGGATCTTCTTCGGCATCGTGACGCTGTCGGCGACGCTGGTGCTGGCCTTCTTCCTCGGGCAGACGGCGGGGCCCGAATGGCATATCGGTCCGGCCCGGCTGAACGGCTTCAACGGCATGAAAGGGATGGACCCGCTCACGGTCGGCGACTTCGACATCGAGGGCTCGGCGCTCTATTACGTCATGATCGCGCTGATCGTGATCGTCTACATCGCGCTGCGCATGCTGGTGAACTCGAGCGTCGGCAATGTGATCGTGGCGACGCGGGAAAATCCGCAGCGCGCCGAGATGCTCGGCTACGACGTCCGCAAGTATCAGCTTCTGACCTTCGTGATCGGCAGCGGCCTCGCAGGCCTCAGCGGTGCGCTGTACACGTCCTGGGGGCAGTTCATCACGCCATCCAGCATCGGCCTGCCGGCGGCGGCGATGCCGATCGTGTGGGTGGCGTTCTCCGGACGCAACGATCTGACCGCGACGCTGGTCGGGTCGTTCCTGCTGCTGTTCGGGTTCCAGACCATCACGGTCTACAGCCAGCAGGCGGCGCTGGTGCTGATGGGCGTGCTGTTGCTCGCCACCGTGATGCTGGCGCCGCAGGGCTTCGTGCTCGGCATCGGCAAGCTGGTGGTCGACTGGTGGACGCGGCGTCGGCGCCGTGAGGAGGCCCCCGCGCTGGCCGATACCGCCCGCCTGCAATCGGATGAGACCTGAATCATGGCGTTGGTCGACGTAAAAGGCGTATCGAAACGTTTCGGTGGATTGACCGCCGTGTCCGACGTCGACCTGACGGTCAATGCCGGCGAGGTGCACTGCCTGATCGGGCCCAACGGGGCCGGGAAGAGCACGCTGTTCAAATTGATCGTCGGGCTCTATCCGCCGACCACGGGGAGCATCTTTTTCGACTCGATCGACATCACCGCCGAGCGGCCCTACGCGCGGGTGCAGCGCGGCATGAGCATCAAGATGCAGGCGCCGAGCGTGTTCAAGGAACTGCCGGTGCGGCAGAACATCCAGATCGCGCTGCAGGAACGCATTTCGGGCGCGGAATGCCGTGCCGAGCAGGAGCGGCTGCTCGCGTTGCTCAATCTGGCTGATGATGGCGGCAAGCTCGCCGGTGCGCTGTCGCACGGCCAGCAGCAATGGCTGGAGATCGGGATGGCGCTGGCGCTGCAGCCGCAGCTGCTGCTGCTGGACGAGCCGACCGCCGGCATGTCGCCCGAGGAGACTTTCAAGACCGGCGAGCTGATCAAGTCGTTCAATGCCGAGGGCATGACCGTCCTCGTCGTCGAGCACGACATGGCGTTCGTGCGTCAGGTCGCTCAGCGCGTCACCGTCCTGCATCTTGGCAAGATTTTCGCGCGCGGCAGCCTCGAGGCCATCCTGGAAGACGAGAAAGTCGCTGAAATCTACCTGGGTAAGACTCATGCCCACTGATCGCATTCTGGAGGTGTCGGGACTTTGGGCGGGTTACGGCGCGACGCCGATCCTGCAGGGCGTCAGCATGTCGGTCTCGCGCGGCGAGATCGTCGGCGTGATCGGCCGCAACGGCGTCGGAAAGTCGACCCTGATGCGGTGCCTGATCGGTCTGCTGCAGACTTGGCGCGGCACCATCAGCTTCATGGATCAGGATGTCACGCAGCTCGAGGCCGATGCGCGGGCGCGTGCCGGCTTCGGCTACATCCCGCAAGGCCGCGACGTGTTTCCGCAGATGAGCGTCGAGGAGAATTTGCAGGTCGGCGAGTTGATCGGCGGCCCCGAAGGCAAGAAGCTGCCCGAACTGGTCTACGAGTATTTTCCGCGCCTGAGGGAGCGCCGGCGCCAGATCGCGGGCACCATGTCGGGCGGGGAACAGCAGCAGCTTGCGATCGGCCGCGCGCTGATCGGCAATCCGGCGCTGATGATCCTCGACGAGCCGTCGGAGGGCATCCAGCCGTCGATCGTGCAGCACATTTGCGAGGCGCTGAAATCGTTCCGAGCGGAGCTCGGGACCACGATCGTGTTCGTCGAGCAGAATCTCGACACCATCCTGGAGATCGCGCAGCGCTGCTACATCATGGAGAAGGGCAAGATCACGCGATCGCTGGCCGGTGAGGAGGTCAACGCGGACAACGTTCGCGCACAGCTGTTGCTGTGATCGACCGCGCCATGCGGTGAGGATCTGTGCGTTGCATAATTGATAATAACGGAGGGAATGGACATGGATCTCGAACTCAAGGGAGCAAAGGTTCTCGTTACCGGCAGCACCAAGGGTATCGGCAGGGCGATCGCCGACACGTTTGCGGCCGAAGGCGCCAATGTCGGAATCTGTGCGCGCAACCAGGGCGACGTCGACGCTGCGGTGACAGCGCTCAAGGCCAAGGGCGTTGCGGCGTTCGGTAGTGCCGTCGACGTCTCGAACGGTCCGGCCCTGAAGGCCTGGGTCGCCGACATGGCGTCCAAGCTCGGCGGCATCGATGTCGTGGTCGCCAATGTCAGCGCGCTGTCGATCGGGCAGGACGAGGAGAGCTGGGAGAAGGAATTCTCCACCGACATGATGGGGACGGTGCGCCTCGTCAACGCGGCGATGCCGCATCTGGAGAAGAGTGCGGCGGCCGCGATCGTCACCATCTCCAGCGTGTCCGGGCGCGAGGTCGATTTTGCCAGCGGTCCCTACGGAACGTTCAAGGCCGCGATCATCCACTACACGCAGGGCCTCGCCTACCAGCTCGCGGCCAAGGGCATCCGCGCCAATTCGGTGTCGCCGGGCAACACCTATTTCGAGGGCGGCGTCTGGAACATGATCAAGGACGGCAATCCCGAACTGTACAAGACCGCACTGGCGCTCAACCCGACCGGCCGCATGGGCACGCCACAGGAGATGGCGAACGCCGCCGTGTTCCTGGCGAGCAGAGCGGCGAGCTTCATCACGGGGACCAACCTCGTGGTGGACGGCGCGTTGACGCGCGGCGTCCAGTTCTAGGCGGGGCGCGCCGTCAGCAGAGTCGCGAGGTCGCCGCCCGCGGCGGCGGTCCGGGCAGGCATATTCCGATAACAGCGGGGCGTCAGATGTCAGCGGATCCATTGCACTACAAATCCATCACCGAGATCTCCGAGCTCATTCGCCGCAAGGAGGCGAAGCCCTCGGAGATCACCGAGGCGATGCTGGGCCGGATTGCGAAGCTGGACGGACAGTTTCACGGCTATGCGCTGGTCCTTGCGGAGCGGGCGATGGCCCAGGCCAAGCAGTACGATGCGGAGATCGCCAAGGGCATCTGGCGCGGCCCGCTGCATGGCGTTCCGATCGGGCTGAAGGACCTCTGCTACACCTCGTTTGCGCCGACTGCGGGCGGCACCACGATCCACGCCAAATTCGTGCCGTCCTTCAATGCCACGATCGTGGACCGGCTCGAAGTCGCCGGCGCGGTGACGCTCGGCAAGCTGAAGATGACGGAGGGGGCCTATACCAGCCACCATCCTGCAATCCAGGCCCCGCTCAACCCGTGGAATGTGAACTACTGGGTTGGCTCCTCGTCGACCGGATCGGGCGTCGCGACTTCGGCGGGGCTCTGCTACGGCGCGATCGGCAGCGACACCGGCGGCTCGATCCGCTTTCCGTCGGCGACCTGCGGTTTGACCGGGATCAAGCCGACCTGGGGCCGGGTCAGCCGCTACGGCATCTTCCCGCTGGCGGATTCGCTCGATCACGTCGGGCCGATGTGCCGCAGCGCTGCGGATGCCGCGGCGATGCTCGGCGTCATTGCGGGAGCTGATATCAACGATCCGACCGCCCTGCGGGCTCCGGTGCCGAACTATCTGGCCGGCATCGGCGACGGCATCAGGGGCCTCAGGATCGGCGTTGACCGCAGATACACCCAGGAGGGCATCGATCGGCAGGTCGTCGCCGCCTTGGTGCAAGCCGAGCGCACGCTCGCCGATCTCGGCGCCGACATCCGCGAGGTGCATTTCCCACCCTATCAGAAGCTCGTCAGTCAGTGGATTGCGATGTGCTCGGTGGAGACGGCTGAGGCGCATCTGGACACCTACCCGTCGCGCAAGTCGGAATACGGACCCGACCTCGCACAACTGATCGAGCAGGGCCGGGCGACGAGCGGCGTCGATATTGCCGCGATCCATCACGAGCGGCTGAAGTTCAGTGGCAGCCTCGCCGCCATGTTCGAAGATATCGACCTGCTGCTGATCCCGACGATGCCGGTGCCGATCCCGACGCTCACCAAAATGAGCGAATACGGCGCCGACCCCAGCGTGCTCCTGAGCATTCTGCGCTTCACGGCGGTGTTCGACTTCTCCGGCAGCCCGACCATCACGCTGCCGATGGGCATGGCCTCGGACCAGATGCCGCTCAGCATGCAATTGGTCGGCCCGCATCTCTCCGAAGACGTGCTGGTCCGCGCCGGCGCCGCGTTCCAGTCGGTGACGGATTGGCATACGCGCCGGCCGCCGATCGAATAGGGGATCCTCAACCGGTCTTGTCGACATTCCAGAACAGCGGCACCGGCGCGCGGACGATGTCCTTCAGCGCCTTGCGCGTCGCGGCCGGTTGATTGTACTGCCCGGTCGGGACGTGGGTGACCACCTCGTAGGCGCGTGCCTGGATATTGTCGGCCAGCGCCTTCTGGTCCGGCGGCGCCGCGGTGCGGGCAAAGCTGTCGCGCAGCCGCTCGAGCTCGGCGTCCTCAACCCAGCCGAAGAAGCCGCCGTTCTTGCCTTTGCCGTTGACGCAGGCATTGCCGATCGGATTGACGAGGTCGGCGCTGGCCCAGGTCGAATGGTAGAGCGACCAGCCGCCCTCGGCCGGCATCGATTGCTTGGCGCGCCGCGCCACCACCGAACCCCAATCCATCGCCAGCAGGTTGACGTTCATGCCGATCGAGCGCAGCGCCTCGGCGGTGACCGTGCCGAGCGCGGTGATGATCGGGGCGTCGGTCGCGTGCAGGATCGTGATCGGTTCGCCCTTGTAGCCGCCCTGCTTGAGCAGCTCCCTGGCTTTCGCGGTGTCCGCCTTGGTCGACCATCCGACCGCGCTTTCGAACGGCGTGCCGGCGACGAAGATCGCCGGCGTGATCCTGTAGTAATCGGGATTGCCGATCTGGGTGTCGAGCCAGTCCTTCTGGTTCACCGCGTGCAGCACGGCCTGGCGGATCTCCGGCCGATCGAACGGCGGCACCAGCCAGTTCATCCGGCACATGCCGGAGAAACCCAGCGTGTTGTAATCGGTCAGCTCGACATTCGCAGCGCGCGCGAGTATCGGATGATGGTCGTGCGGCGGCACCTCGAAATAGTCGATCTCGTCGTTGACAAGCGCGTTGGTCGCGATCTGGAAGTCCGGCACACTGATCCATTCGTAGCGGCCGATCTTGACGACCTTGCCGCCGCCGGTGCCGTCGGATGGCTCGTCGCGCGAGACGTAGTCCGGATTCCTCTCGTAGGCCGCCTTGACGCCGGGCTGGAATTCCGCCGTCACGAAGCGGAACGGTCCGGAGCCGAGGTGATCGGTGATGGCCTGGTCGGCGGGCGTCGCGGCGATCCGCGCCGGCACGATGAAGGGCACGTTGGCGGTCGGCTTGCCGAGCGCCGCCAGCACGAAGCCGCACGGCTCCTTCAGCACCATGCGGAAGGTCCGCTCGTCGACCGCCTTCAGCTCGGCGACGAATTCGAACAGTTTCTGGCCCATCGTGTCGCGCCTGGCCCAGCGCTGCAGTGAGGGGATCACGTCGGCCGACGTCACCGCGCTGCCGTCGTGGAATGCGAGGCCGGGCCGCAGCCGGAAGGTGTAGGTCAGGCCGTCGGCGGAGACCTCCCAGGCCTCGACCATCTGCGGCTTGATCTCGAATTTCGAATTGGTCGAGAACAGCGTGTCGTAGATCATGTAGCCGTGGTTGCGCGCGGTCCACGCCGTCGTCGTGATCGGGTCCGTTGCGCGCAGCGGCGCGTGCATGACGGCCGTGATCGTCTTCGAACTGGCCCGCGCGATGCGCGGCATCGGAACGCCGAGGCTTGCTCCCGCACCGATCTGCAACAGACGGCGCCGATTGATCGATGGTCCCATGGTGTCCCCCTGTCGCAATCGGTCAGCTCTTGCCGGCAAGCCTGGCCGCGATCGCGCGATAGCCGCGCATCCACATGTGATCGAGATCGAGATCCATCGGCAGCGGCTGCGAGGAGACGCGTGCGATCACGGTCTCGTTGGCCGGATCGATGTAGATCCACTGGCCATGAATGCCGACCGCCGCAAACGCCGTTTCGCGCCGGTCGAGCGTGTACCACTTGTTGCGGTAATTGCCGTTTGGAAACACCTTCGTCAGGTCGCCGCGCGACCAGGCTTCAACATTGCCGTTCTGCCTGATGTCGTCGATCCACCAGCCAGGGACGACCTGTCGTCCGTTGCTGATGCCGTGATTGCGCATCATCTCGCCGAAGCGGGCGAGATCGCGCAGTGTCGCGCAGATGCCGCCGGCGACGCGGCCTGCGCCGCGTGAATCGACGGTGATGTAGGCATCGTGCTCGGCGCCCATCGGTTGCCACAGATAGTGCGAGAGGATTTTTGCGTAGGACAAGCCGCAGGCGCGTTCATAGACCCAGCCGAGCACATCGGTGTTGGTCGACACGTAGTGGAAGGTCTCTCCATGCGGTGCGCCGTTCGGCCGCAGCGTGCGCAGATAGTCGCGCAGATTGCTCGGCGGAATCGCCGGATCGGGCAGCTCCCAGCCGGTCGAGCGCCGGTAGTTCATGACGTCGCCGTCGCGCGCCATGTAATCCTCGTCGAAGCGGATGCCGACGCTCATGTCGAGCAGATGCCGCACCGTGCAGCTGCCGCCATAGACCGAGCCTTCCATCTCCGGGATGTAGCGCGTCACCGGAGCATCCGGATCGAGCTTGCCGTGATCGGCAAGGATGCCGCCGAGCGTTCCGGCGACCGACTTGCTGACGGAGAAGATCAGGTGCGGGGTATCGGGCGTGAGGCCATGGGCATACCATTCGAACGCGACCTGTCCGCGATGCGACACCACGATGCCGTCGGTGTGGCTGGCGCGCAGCGCCTCGCCGACGCCGACCGTCTCGCCGCGCGGGTTGGCGAAGCTGACGTCGTCGAGATAGCGCGGCGCAAAGGACAGCGGCGCCGGCGCCGCGGCGCGCGCGATATTCGCGGTGGGCAGCAATTCGCGGACATTGCGGAATGCCCACTCGCTGAAGGGATGCTGACGCCAGTTGGCGAGCGTGACCTGTTCGTCGGCCGCCGACGGGAAGGCAGCCATGATGCGACGCGAATTCATTCTTGATCCAGCAATGACATCGGATGATGTGCGAAAGTTCCGCATGGCTCGCGTCGCTCGCAATCAACCGGATGGTGGAGGGGGCCGCTGGGTTACTTCGGCGTAACCATTTCCCCGGATGCGCACTTCGTGCGCTTGGCCCGCAATTTGCTTGACTATGGCCCGCGGCTGCCCCAGCGTGACGGACATGCGACGCGCAGACGTTCGCCATCGGGAAACATCGGGGAGGTAGGTCATGATCGCGCTTCTGGGCCGACCGGATCCGGCAACCACGCAGGCCATTCAGTTCGCGCGCGGCATTCTCGAGGGGTCGGCGACCGCGTTCTACCAGGTCGACGGCAATTTGACCCTCAACCGCTTCGTGCTCAGCAGCAACGTGCCGCCGAGTTTCCACGACCAGTATCTTGCCGGCATGAACCGGCTCGATCCGCTGCATCCACGCTCGGCGAGCAACCGGCCGATTGCCCGGCTGAGTACAGCTCTCGACCAATGCGCGACCCAGGAGGCGGCGACCTACCGCGCCTTCGCCGGCCAATGCGGCGTCGCCGACATGATCGAGTTCTTCTTCCGCCGCAACGACCGCATCGTCGCCGGAATGAGCGTGCTGTGGGCGCCGGGCTGCGCGATCCCCGAGGGCAGCATGCACATCGCCGAGAAGATCCACGACTATCTCGAGTTCAACCTGACCAGCCGCCTGTCGTCGAATGCCGATGAGCCGGCGCGCTTTGGCCTGACCTCGCGCGAGATGGAAGTCGTCGAGCTGTTGTGCTGCGGCCGAACCAACCGCGAGATCGGCGAATGCCTGAACATCGGTCTCGCGACGGTGAAGACGCATCTGATCCATATCTTCGAGAAGCTCGGCGTCGAGACCCGCTCCGCGGTGGTGGCGATGATGTCGCGGCCGCATTGAGGCGCGGGCCGATTAGGGTCCGCGGTTCTTTCAGCACGTCGTCCTGGCGAAAAGCCCGGACCCCATAACCACCGCATTTGATCACGAACGGGATCGTGGCCCCAGCGTCGCGCAACAACTCCCATTTGGGGTAATGGGTCCTGGCTTTTCGCCAGGACGACATTGAGTGTGTTGCGCTGCTTGTGGTCATACCTTCGCGTTCTCGCGACATGATTTGCCCGAGCTTTGCTCTTCGTTCCGCCCTCTCTTTCGAAGAGGGCGCAGGGAAAGCCGGGTGCCGATCGCACCCATGGGCCCCGAGCATAGGATAGAAAGCTCGGGGGCAGGACCACAGGTGTAACCGGGAACAACCCGGCTTTCCCTGCGCGATGGGCTACGGCTTATACGTGCTCTCCCCGGCGAGACTGGGCTTTTTTGTCACCGCCCTCGCAAGCCGCTTGCGCGCTTTGCGAGAGGACACCTGCCGCTAGGGCGTCAGGCCTGCACGATTTCGCCGTCCGCCTTGCGTGCTCTCGTCAGTACCACGCGCAGCGTCCACCGCATCTCGACCCACGTTCGTGACGACCGCGAAGCGCCCCTCGATCGGGTGAGACGGGGAATTCATACACTGAGTTACGCTTCGGATAAAGCGAAATATTTTCGCGCGCGAGGATTGACAGGTTTTGCTGAGTTGCCCGTCGGGCGGATCTGTCGCATCCGGAATTGGGCGGGACCGTCGCTTCGTGGGCCCGAAGCGGCGATCCCTGATCGCGCGAGGTGCATGGTCGGGTGTGGGTGAATGTCGGCCAATCCGCACGACTTGGGACATCATAAATCGACAAGCGCACGCTGCAATTGCCATTCTGGACTAGCCCTGAGTAACAGATTCAGCGGCAAGCAGGCTCCACAGCGCAGAAGTAGTAGCGCGGCGCAGCAATCGCGGTTCCTGGTAGATGAGAGTCGGGAGAGAGGCCTAATGTCATGGGTGGGAGGCTGGCCGCTACGGCCTCCGAAGCCGCCGTTAGCCCCAGCTCACCCCCTGAGCTGGGGCGCGCCGGAGCGCACGAAGCGCAGGAGGGGTAGGCCAATCAGAGGCGCGAGCTGAGTCTCGTCGTCGCGGCTCTCGACGCTGCCTTTGACTTTGCGCGCGTCGTCACGCCACGTCTGGAAGATGCTGCAATTCGGGTATGTCGCTTGCCGGCCAGCCTTGTGTGCCTTGATACCGTACGATGAGCAGCATACTCCCGACCATCGACCGGTGCGAGATGCGCTGGAACTTCGTTCAAATATGGACGTCCAACTCCCAACTGCTTTTCGTGCTCGTCGATCCATTTCCATAATCGCTTGGTCTCGGTTGCACGCTCGCTGCGCGTGACGGTGATCCAGTTTGCGCTTCCGTTTGATGATCACGTCCTTTTTTTCGTACACGACGATCCAGTCGGTCTTCGGCGCGCGCGTGTAAAGCGCGCCAAGGAACCGGTCGATGCATGCTTCGGCGACAAAGCATTCGTCCAGGACCAAGACTGTATCAATATTGTCGGGGGCGACCTTGAGCGGGTCGACAATGGTGGCCGTAGATACCTGCTCAGGTTGCTTCTCGCCTGGCGTCGTCGGCAGGGCCTCGGGCGACGCTCGGTCCTCATCTGGCAATAGGCTCCCGTTGGCATCGGATTGAGCCGACGGTTCGGATGCCGTCACCTGTCGGCTCGACTCCTCATTAGGCCGCTGCACGCACGTCACGGACGACGGCGCAGCATGACAGTGAAACCAGAGACGAGGCAATGCGTAACCAACCAGCTCCGCAACCGAACCGACCTCGCCTGGCGCCATGAAGCCCTTTGAGAGATGACATCGGCATTGGCAATCGACATGAGCTAAATTGATCATGGCAGCGTGCCATCGCGCTCCGGGCTTGGCAACCAGTTACCCACCACAGAATTGCCGCCGAGCACGCTACTATTCAGATAGACCGAAAGAATTTCTCACACGCAGGTTTGACGCCGGATCAATTCGCCGCGTCCAAGAAGCGTCTGGCGGGGACAAACCTCGTCCGTATTCACCGATCCACCGTTAGGTGGATTGCTGCCTGCCCAGTGGCCAAACGAGAGTCCTCCACGAGGACCGGTGTCGTTTTCGACAATGTTGGCGAGCGGCGGCCGCTCACAACATCAGAGGATTCGACATGCGCGATTTCATGGCCATCGGCCGCTCGGTGGCGGTTGCGGAGCGCGGCATGGCCGCGACCTCGCATCCGCAGGCGACGCTGGCCGCGGTCGAGATGCTGAAGGCCGGCGGCAATGCCGTCGATGCCGCGGTGGCGGCGGTCGCGGTGCAGGGCGTGGTCGAGCCGCAGATGACCGGGATCGGCGGAGACTGCTTCGCGCTGTATTCGCCTGACGCCGGCGAGCCGATCGCGCTGAACGGTTCGGGCCGCACGCCGGCCGCGACCGATGTCGGCAAATTTGCCGCAAGCGGCGCGCGCGACATTCCACCGACCGCGCCCGAGGCCGTGACCGTGCCCGGCGCAATCGATGCGTGGTGCCGGCTGGTCGCCGATCATGGCAGCAGGTCGCTGGAGGAGATCTTCCGGCCGGCGATCTCGGCTGCCGAGCGGGGCTTTTGCGTGACGCCGCGCGTCGCGGAGGACTGGCGCCGCTTCCGGGCCCGGATCGAGATCGACAGCAATGCGGCGGCGCAGTTCCTGCCCGGGGGCAAGGCGCCTGAGGTCGGCGACATCCGCACGCAACCCGCGCTCGGCCGCACCCTTCGCCGGATCGCGCAGCACGGACGCGACGCGTTCTACGCGGGCGAGGCCGCCGACGAGATGGTGGCCATCTTGCGCGCCCTGGGCGGCGCCCACAGCACCGACGATTTCGCCGCCCAGACCTCCGGCTACGTACGCCCGATCTCGGCACGCTACCATGATCATGATGTGGTCGAGTGTCCGCCGAACGGGCAGGGCTTGGCCGCGCTGATGATCCTGCGCACGCTTGCCGGCTTCGACGTCGGCAAGCTCGGAGAGGCCGATCGCATCCATTTGCTGGCCGAAGCCACCAAGGCCGCCTACCGCGCGCGCAACGCCTTCTTTTGCGATCCCGCCATGAGTAAGATCGATCCGGCCGCTTTCCTTGCCGACGACCATATCGGGAGGATACGCAGCAAGATCGACATGGGCCGCGCGTCCACGCCCGTGACCTGGGACGATATCGAGCATCGCGACACCGTCTATGTCACGGTGGTCGACCGCGACCTCAACGCCGTCTCGCTGATCAACTCGCTGTTCTATCCGTTCGGCAGCGGCATCTATGCGCCGAAGTCGGGCATCCTGCTGCACAACCGCGGCTGGAGCTTTCGCGCCAAATCCGGACATCCCAATTCGCTCGGGCCGCGCAAGCGGCCGATGCATACGATCATCCCGGGCCTGCTGCGCAAGGACGGCAAGACCGTGATGTCGTTCGGCGTGATGGGCGGGCATTACC
Organism: Bradyrhizobium sp. BR2003; assembly: GCF_009720285.1. Classification (NCBI taxonomy): domain Bacteria; kingdom Pseudomonadati; phylum Pseudomonadota; class Alphaproteobacteria; order Hyphomicrobiales; family Nitrobacteraceae; genus Bradyrhizobium; species Bradyrhizobium sp. BR2003. The sequence goes on along the minus strand of NZ_SMYJ01000034.1, from coordinate 22,891 downwards.
AAGCCGCGGGCCATGCCAATCTGCTGTCGAACATCTTCGACATGCAGATGGACATCCAGGCGGCGGCCGAGGCGCCGCGCTCCTTTGCCTTCGACGGCGCGCTGTCGCTGGAGACGACCATTTCTCCCGGGATACGCGACGACCTTCGCGCCCGCGGCCACGATGCCCGGTTCTCGGAGGAGCCGATCGGCGGCTGCCAGGCGATCCGCATCGACCATGCCAGGGGTGTCTTGTTCGGCGCTTCCGACCACCGCAAGGACGGTCTGGCGCTGGGCTTCTGAAGTGCGACGGGACTATATCGACTAACGGCCGCAACGGAACTGCGCCCTCGCCCCGTTCTTACGGGGAGAGGGTTGGGGTGAGGGGCTGTCTCCGCGTATCCGGCGATAGTGCGTTTGCGGAGGCTCCCCTTCGCCCGGAACGCATCTACGATGCGTTCCGGGCTCTCCCCCGCAAGCGGGGCGAGGTGAAGCGGGGCCTGCCGCACGATTTGAAATGAAGTCACCGCGCTCTAGGCGCCCCGCCGGCCGCATCGCGGCAGGCGGCGGAGCATCCACCGTCCGGTGGATTGTTCCAAATGCCGACATGCCGAACGTTTGGCCATCATGCCGGCGTCGCGCGCGGTTCAGCCCCGTGCACCGCACGGTGAGAGGCTGATCGCTCCAGGCTTTCCCAATCGAGAAGTTTGATCCGTATGAACAGGACATTCGCCGACACGGTCTTCCGCAACGGCCGGATCTACACGTCGAACCGCGGGCAACCCTGGGCGAGCTGCGCGGCCGTCAAGGCCGGCCGGTTCATCGCCGTGGGCGAGGAGCGCGACGTCGCGGCGCTCATCGGCGAGGGGACGGCAACCGTCGATCTCGGCGGGCGCATGGCGATGCCGGGGATCGTCGACATCCACAATCACATCATGATGGGCGGGCAGGCCGATCTCTACGAGCTGCGTTTCTCCAACGCCGACAGCATTCCAAGGATCGCCGAGACCCTGCACAAGGCTGCCTCAGTGGCTGCGCCGGGCGCCTGGATCGTCGGCGGGCAGTTCGGCAACAACCTGCTGAACGAGATGAACACCGCGGAATCCTGCGCCCTGCTGGATGCGGCCTGCCTCGGGCATCCCGTCGTATTGCGCGACGACACCTATCATAATCGCTGGGCGAGCTCGGCGGCGTTGCGGCTGGCCGGTGTTGCGGCCGACACTCCTGATCCGACCGACGGCGAGATCGGCCGCGACCTCAAGACCGGAACGCTCACCGGGATCATGATCGAGGCCGCCTCCGGCCTGGTCGAGCGGACGCTCGCGGCCTCCGGTCACTACACGGCCGAGATGGACCGCGCGGCGGTGGCGCGCTCGATCTCGGTGCTGAACGCATATGGCGTCACCGCCTTCATCGACGCTGCCAGCATGCAGCCGATCATGGCGGCGCTGAAGGGGCTCGACGACCGCGGCGAGCTCACCGCCTGGGCGGTCTGCGCGATGCCGGTGGTCGAGCCGGGCTTCATGTTCGGCAAGGCCGGCGAGGAGCTGTTTGCGCTGCGCGAGGATTACCGCGGTGCGCATGTGAAACCCGACTATGTGAAGGTGTTCCTGGACGGCGTGCCGGGTGCCAAGACCGCGGCCTTCCACGAGCCCTATGTGGCCGATCCCGTGCGCGGCTGCTGCTTCCGCGGCGCCACCATGCTGACCGTGCCGGACCTGATCCGCTGGCTCGGGCGCTGCGAGAAGCTCGGCCTTGCCGCGAAGATCCATTGCGCGGGCGACGCCGCGGTGACCCAGGCGCTCGACGCCATCGATGTCGTGCGCAGCTTCAACGGCCCGACTCATCTGATCCATCAGATCGCGCATGCGAGCTATATCGCGCCCGACGATATCAAGCGTTTCGCCGAGCTCGGGGTCGCAGCCGATTTGTCGCCGATCATCTGGTATCCGACTATCTTCCTCGAGGCGCACAAGGCCGCGATGGGCGAGGAGCGTGCGCAGCGCTTTTGGCCGAACAGGGATTTGAAAGAGGCCGGCGCGCTGATGGCCGGCGGCTCGGACTGGCCGGTGATCCCGATCCCCGATCCCTGGCAGGGCATCGAGGGCATGGTGACGCGGCAAAATCCGACCGGGGATTTTCCCGGCAAGTCGCTGTGGGCGGAGCAGGCGCTCGACCTCAAAACCGTGATCGACATCTACACCATCGACGCCGCACGCGCGGCCGGGCTCGGCCAGTCGATCGGCTCGATCGAGGTGGGCAAATCCGCCGACCTGATCGTGCTCGACCAGATGATCTTCGACATCCCGCCGGATCAATTGGCCGATACGCGGGTCAAGATGACCTTCTTCGAGGGCCGCAAGGTCTACGAGCGGGGCGCGTGATGATTGCTGCGGATCAGATCCCGGTGACGGTGCTGACCGGCTTCCTCGGCAGCGGCAAGACCACGGTGCTGAACCATTTGCTGCGCCAGCCCGAGCTTGGCGGCGTCGTCGCCATCATCAACGAGTTCGGCGAGGTGGCGCTGGATCATCTGCTGGTCGAGAGCAGCGAGGACCGCCTGGCGGTGCTCAACAATGGCTGCATCTGCTGCTCGGTGCGCGAGGATCTGATCGAGACGCTGGCCGACCTCGCATCGCGCCGCGCTGACGGCACGATCCCGCCGTTCCACCGGGTGCTGGTCGAGACCACCGGGCTCGCCGATCCCGTGCCCGTGCTGCACACGCTGATGACGGCGCCCGATGTCGTCGCCCGCTACCGGATCGATGGCGTGGTGGCGACCGTCGATGCGGTTAATGGTACGCACACCCTTGCGGCGCATGGCGAGGCCATCAGGCAGATCGCGGTCGCCGACCGGCTGCTGGTGACCAAGACCGATCTTGCTGCCGAGGATGCGCTGGCGCGGCTTGAGGTGCAGCTTGCGGCGATCAATCCGGTCGCGACGCGCACGAAAGTGCGGAACGGGATCGTCGATCCGGCGAAGGTCCTCGATGCGGGGCTGTTCGATCCGGGGGCGCGCTCCGCGGATGTCGTGCGCTGGTTCGATCTGGCGTCGCAGGCGGCCAACGCATCGCACGATCACGGGGATCATCACTGCGTAAGCGAGGCGTGCGGCCACCACAGCCATCACGCCCACGATGCCGGCGTGTCATCCTACAGCCTGATCATCGACGAGCCGATCCAGCGCGAGGCGATCGCGCGCTGGCTCGACTATGTCGCGGCGCTCAAGGGCGAGGACCTGCTGCGCTTCAAGGCGATCGTGCACGTCGCCGAGCAGCCCGACGCGCCCATGGTGGTGCACGGCGTGCAGCACGTGTTCCATCCGCCGATCACGCTGGTCGACTGGCCGTCGGCGGACCGGCGCTCGCGGCTCGTCTTCATCGTGCGCGGCATCCCGCGCCAGATCATCGAAAACACCTTGTGCAAATTCGCCGCGGTGAGCCGTGCGGCGATCCAGCGATCGGCTGCGTGAGCCGCGGTCAGGCATTTTCATCATTGGTTGTGGAGAGAGAGGGACATGACTGAGACAAAGAACGATACGGCATCCGGCCGGCTCAATCGGCGCACGCTTTTGAAGGCGGCGGGGGCCACCGGTCTCGCATCGGCGATGAGCGTGCCGCTGGTCAATGTCGCGCGGGCCGCCGGCAATACCATCAAGATCGGCTGGGTCGGCTGCCTCTCCGGCGTCCGGGCGCAGTTCGCCGAGCCCGATCCCTGGATCCATGAGCGCATCAAGGCGCGGCTGAAGGATGGCCTGAAGATCGGCGGCAAGACCTATCAAGTCGAGCTGGTGTTCAAGGACAATCAATCCGATCCGAACCGCTCGTCGGTGATCGCCAGTGAGCTGGTGCTGCGTGAAAAGTGCGACCTGATCCTGATCGAGGACGGCGACGCCCAGCCGCCAGTGCAGGAACTCGCCGACGCGCGCGGCATTCCCACCATCTCGACCATGGTGCCGTGGCAGGGCTGGATGTTCCCGCGCAAGTCGACGCCGGACAAGGGTTTTCCGTACAGCTACCATTTCTTCTGGGGCGCCGACGACGTCGCGAAAAATTTCCTGGGCATGTGGCAGTCGGTCGAGACCAACAAGAAGGTCGGCACGCTCTACATCGACAACCCGCCGGGCCAGGCATTCTCCGATCCGAAGCTCGGCCTGCCGGCGGGCATCTCGGCGGCCGGCTATCAGGAATTCTCGGCCGGCAAATTCCAGATCGCAACCGACGACTTCACCAACCAGATCGCGCTGTTCAAGAACAACGGCGTCGATATCGTCTCCGGCTTCACCTTCAGCAATCACTGGGTGACGCTGTGGAACCAAGCGGCGCAGGCCGGTTTCAAGCCGCAGATCTGCACGGTGGCGGCGGCCTTCCTGTTCCCGGCCGCGGTGAATGCGCTCGGCGATCGCGGCGACGGCATGTCGACCGAGGTGTGGTGGACGCCGGCCTATCCGTTCAAGTCCTCGCTGACCGGGCAGAGCGCCGGCGAGCTCGCCGCAGAGTGGGAGAAGACCACCGGCAAGCAGTGGACCCAGCCGATCGGCTACGCCCATGCGCTGTGGGAGGTCGGGCTCGCGGCGTTGCAGAACAGCGATCCCAAGGACAAGAACTCATTGCGCGATGCGATCGCCGGCCTCGACATGGAGACCGTGGTCGGCCGGGTCAAGTTCAAGGACAGCCCGATCAAGAACGTCGCGGTGACCTCGCTGTCGGGCGGGCAATGGCGCAAGGCCAAGGGCGGCAAGTCGCAATACGAGCTCCTGATCGTGCACAACGGAACGGCGCCGTTCATCCCGAAGCAGGCCGATCTCCAGCTGCTCTCCAAGCTGGTCTGAGATGGCACCGATTCTGCGCGTCAGCGGGCTGTCCAAGCGCTTTGGCGAGATCGTGGTCGCAGACAATGTCAGCTTCGCGCTGGCGCGCGGCGAGTGCCTCGGCGTGATCGGCCCGAACGGCGCCGGCAAGAGCTCGCTGCTGAACCTGATCGTCGGCCTGCTCACGGCCGACGGCGGTTCGATCATGCTCGACGACAAGGAGATCACCGCGCTGCCGCCGTATCGCCGGGCGCGAATGGGGCTCGGGCGGGCGTTCCAGATTCCGCAGCCGTTCCCGCATCTGTCGGTCTACGAGAATGCGCTGGTCGCGGCATCCTATGGCGCCGGCCTCACCGGCGAGGCGGCATCGAGCTGGACGATGCAGGTGCTGCAGCGCACCGGGCTCGACGCCAAGGCCGACAAGCTCGCCGGCGCCTTGCCGCTGATCGACCGCAAGCGGCTGGAATTCGCCAAGGCGCTGGCCTCGAAGCCGAAGCTGATCCTGCTCGACGAGATCGCCGCCGGGCTGACCGAGCCCGAGGTCGAGCGCCTTGTTGCCATCATCCAGGGCGTGAAAGCGGACCATGCCATGATCTGGATCGAGCATATTCCGCACGCGCTGCGCGCGGTGTCGGATCGCATCCTGGTGCTCGACTTTGGCCGCAAGGTGCTGGAGGGGCCGCCGGCCGAGGTGATGGACAGCGCGGTGGTGCGCGAGATCTACATGGGATTGAAGGCCGATGGCGTTGCTTGATGTGAACGGCCTGCAGATCTTCTACGGCGATCTGCAAGCCGTGTTCGACATGAATTTCACCGTCGCGGACGGCGAGGCGGTGGCGCTGGTCGGCGCCAACGGCGCCGGCAAGTCGACGTTCCTGAAGGCGCTGGTCGGTCTCAATGAGGAGCGGCGAGGGACGGTGGAGTTCGACGGCATCGACGTCTCGCAGATGCCGGCCGAAGAGGTGTCGCGGCTCGGCCTCATCATGGTGCCCGAGGGCCGCCTGCTGTTCGACTCGCTGACGATCGAGGAGAACCTGCTGATGGGCAGCGTCAACCGGCGCAAAGGGAGCTGGACCCTGCGGCGGGTGTTCGACCTGTTCCCGATCCTCGAGGAGCGGCGGCGGATGTTTCCCGGCCAGCTCTCCGGCGGCCAGCAGCAGATGGCGGCGATCGGCCGCGCGTTGATGTCGAATCCGCGGCTCCTCTTGTGCGACGAGATCTCGCTCGGGCTCGCCCCCGTCGTGGTCGAGCAGATCTATCGCTCCTTTGCCGACATCCGCCGCGAGGGTACCGCCGTCGTGCTGGTCGAGCAGGACGTCAAGCGCGCGCTCGCGACCTCGGAGCGGATCTATTGCCTGTTGAAGGGGCGCGTGTCGCTGACCGGGCCGGCGCAAGGCTTGCAGCCGGAGCAGCTGACGCACGCTTATTTCGGTAACTAGCCAGGATTGGCACGACATGATCTGGGTTGAGACATTGATCAACGGGGCTCTGCTCGGCGGGCTCTATGGGCTGCTCGGTATCGGGCTCGCGCTGGTGTTCGGCGTGATGCGCGTGGTCAACATCGCCCATGGCGAGTTCATGGTGCTGAGCGCGTTCTGCGCCGTGCTGCTCGCCAATCTGTTTCCGCAGGTCTCGCCGCTGTTGATGCTGATCCCGGTGATCGCGCTGTCCTTTGCGGTCGGCTGGCTCTACCAGGCCGCCATCGTCAACCGCGTCGTGACGTCGCCCGATCCGCTCTCGCCGCTGCTCTTGACCTTCGGCGTCTCGGTGATCCTGCGCAACGTCATGGTCGAGGTGTTCGGCGCCGACGTGCGCAGCCTCCAGGTCGGCGAGCTGTCGCGCGCGAGCCTCGAGATTGCTGGTCTCAATATCGGCATCATGCCGCTGCTGACGCTGGTGCTCGCCGCGTTGCTGTTCATGGCGCTGCAACTCGTGCTGCGTCATACCGAGTTCGGCCGGATCGTGCGCGCCACCGCCGACCGCCGCGATATCGTCCGGCTGTCCGGGGTCAAGCCCGACCGGGTCTATAACTATGTCATGGGCCTGTCGCTCGCGCTCGGCGCGATAGGCGGCGTGCTGCTCGCGGTGCGCTCGAGCTTCACGCCGTTCTCGGGCGCCGAGCGGCTGCTGATCGCCTTCGAGGTCGTGGTGCTCGGCGGGCTTGGCTCGTTCTGGGGCGCGCTGCTCGGCGGCATCGCGCTCGGCATGGCGCAATTGATCGGGCTGAAAATCGATCCGAATGCCGGGCTGCTTTACGCGCACCTGTTGTTCTTCATCATGCTGCTGATCCGCCCGTCGGGTCTCGTGTCGAGCAGGGTGTGATGGCGATGCCGACACGGACCATTCTTGCCGCCTCTGCCATCGTGCTCGTCGCGCTGATTGCCGGCGCGCCCTTCGTGCTGAACGAGGGTTTTCTGCGGCTCGCGACCGAGTGCCTGCTCTTGCTGACGATGGCGCAGATGTGGAACTTGCTGGCGGGCTATGCCGGGCTGGTGTCGCTCGGCCACCAGGTCTTCATCGCCTTCGGCGCCTATGCGCTGTTCCTGACCTCGGGCTGGCTCGAGGTCACGCCGATCTGGGTGCTGCCGGTGGCGCCGCTGGTGGCGGGTGCCGTTGCGGCGATCATCGCCTTTCCGCTGTTTCGTTTGCGCGACGCCTATTTCTCGATCGCGATGTGGGTGTTCGCCGAGATCATCGGCGCGTTCACGATGAAGTCGCAGGCCGTCGGCGGCACGTCGGGCGTGCCGCTCGCGACCAGCAAGCTGATCGATTTCGACTGGTTCGAGCCGACGATGTTCTGGCTGGCCGGCGGCCTGGCGCTCGTCACTATCGCGGCGCTGTACAGGATGATGACGTCGAGCTTCGGGCTCGGGCTGATGAGCGTACGCGACAATGATCTTGCCGCGATGAGCGTCGGCGTCGACGTCCGGCACAATCGTTTCGTCGCCTTCGTGCTCTCGGCGGCAGGATGCGGGCTGGCCGGCGCGCTCAGCTTCATGGGTAATCTGTTCATCGCGCCGCTGGCGGCCTTCGACGTCAACTGGTCCGTCTACATGATGTTCATCGTGATCATCGGCGGTATCGGAACCCTGGAAGGCCCGATCCTCGGCGTCATCATCTTCTTCGGCCTGCGCGAATTGATGACTGGACCGCTCGGCCTGTCCGGCGGCTGGTATCTGGTCGGGCTCGGCATCATCGCCGTCGTCTTGATGATCGTGGCGCCGCGCGGCATCTGGCCGGCCTTGCGCGATCGCATCGGCGTGCGGCTGCTCGATGTCCACCGCGCCGCGCCACGCCCGGCCGCGGCCGCGATCCTGCCGGCGGCGTCGGAACAGGTTACCGGATGAGGCGGGCCTTCACGTCGCCGCCGTTGCTTGTATTCTGACGGTTCTGGCTTTGAGTGGAGGGCGGAATGGCTCTGATATCCGGGCATGGCGTATGGGCAGTGGCCGGTCTGATGGTAGCGACATTGGCGGCGCCCCTGCCGGCGCAGGCCGAGCGCCGGATGTGGCCGCAGGCGGCCGCAACGCATCCGATGGACGGGCTCACCACCGACGAAATCCGTTCGGTCTCCGATATCCTTCGCAGCGCCGGCAAGCTCGACAATACGGCGCGGATCGTCTCGATGTCGGTCGAGGAGGATCCCAAGGACGAGGTGCGGGCGTGGAAGCCCGGACAGCCATTCACGCGCCGGGCCAGCGCCACGCTGTTGAGCGGCGGGAATCTCTACGAGGCCCATATCGATCTCGCCGCGCGGAGCCTGCTCGGCTGGCAGGAAGTCAGGGATCATGAGGCCGCATTGACCATCGACGAGCTGATCTCCGCCGGCGACCTGCCGAAGCAGGACCCGCGCTGGATCGCCGCGATGGCCAAGCGCGGCATCACCGATTTCCGCAACGTGATGTGTCTGCCGCTGACCGTCGGACCGGTGAGCGACCCGGCCCTGAGGGGGCGCCGCCTGCTCAACGTTCCCTGTGTCGACACCACGGGCGCCGCCAACAACCTCTGGGGCAAGCCGATCGAGAACCTGTTCGCCCAGGTCGATCTCAAGAGCAAGACGGTGCTGTCGGTGACCGATCTCGGCGTGGTGCCGCCACCGCCGCAGACGCCCTCGCACGCCTATGCCGACTCCGGAACATATCGCAAGCCGCCGAAGCCGATCGAGATCACCGCGCCCGAAGGCAGCAATGTGAAGGTGGAGGGCGGCCAGGTCCGCTGGGACAACTGGTCGTTCCATGTCCGTCTCGAGCCGCGCGTCGGCGCCGTGCTGTCGCTGATCCGCTACGATGACCACGGCACGCTCCGCGACATCGCCTACCAGATCTCTGCGAGCGAGATGTTCGTGCCCTATATGGATCCTGCGCCGACCTGGTCGTTCCGCGCCTATATGGATATCGGCGAGTACGGTTTTGGCGTGCTCTCCAGCGAATTGCAGCGCGGCGTGGATTGTCCCGAAGGCGCGCATTATCTCGACCTGACGATCTCGGACACCAAGGGCGCGCCGGTCGTTTCCAAGGGCGCGGTCTGCATCTTCGAGCGCCCGACCGGCGATCCGATCTGGCGCCACAGCGAGCTGATCAACAACACCGCCGAGGTGCGGCCGAACAACGAGCTGGTGGTGCGGATGGCGCCGGTGGTCGGCAATTACGACTATCTGGTGGACTACGTGTTCGACCGTGCCGGCAATATCGACGTGCGGCTCGGCGCCTACGGCATCGATGCGACCAAGGGCGTCGCGAGCAAGACACTGAGCGACCCGACGGCTGCGCAGGATACCGCCTTTGGGACGCTGGTCGACGAACGGCTGCTCGCGGTCAATCACGATCACTACATGACGTTCCGGATCGACATGGACGTCGACGGCACCTCGAACCGGCTGGTCGAGGATCGCTTCAATGTCCGCCGGCTGGAGCAGGGCCAGCGCAAGAGCCTTTGGCAGGTCGACACCAGGCCGGTTGCGACCGAAGGGCCGATCACGATGCCGCTGAACGCGGCGCAGTTCAGGATCGAGAGCACGGGCAAGACCAACGGCCGCGGCTATCGCACGAGCTATCAGTTGATGCCCGGCCACTCCGACGTCTCGCTGCTCGCCAAGGACGATCCGATCCAGCTGCGCGCCGGTTTCAGTGCCTACACGCTGTGGACCTCGGCCTACGCCAAGGACGAGCGTTACGCTGCGGGCATGTATCCGAACGGAAACCCCGAGGTCGACGGCCTGCCGAAATGGACCGCGGCGAAGCGGCCGATCGAGGACCGCGATCTCGTGCTGTGGTATACGGTCGGCTTCCGCCACGTGCCGCGCGCCGAGGATTGGCCTGTTATGCCGGGCCTGTGGCACGGCTTCCGGCTGCGTCCGTTCAACTTCTTTGATCGCAATCCCGCGCTCGACGTGCCGCCTGTCGCCACGGTCGGGGAAACGAAATGAGGGGGCCTGCGCGCCGCCGGCATTGGTGATCCCTTTGACGGGTCACCAATGTTGGGTGCACCCGAGATGCATGTGAGACGCCGTCTCTACAGGGCGGGGGTCCATCTGTTGCGATGACGGTAGAGCTTTGACAGGCTGAAATTGCCGACTTCCTGGCTACCCTTGCGAAAAATCGCGATCGCCTTTTGAACACTCATTTCCGATATGATGTCAGGCCTGCTTCCGCAGAGCATGACGAGCTCGAAAATCAGGTTGGTGAGCGCCGGCATGTCGGTCCATTGCTGCGTCTGATATGGCTCCTCCCAATGAGCCCAGGCCCAATCCTCGATCAGATAAAGACCCTCACTCTTGAGATAGTGGAACGACGCCTCAAAGCTTGCTCGGGAGAGCTCGTATTGATGCGAGGCATCATCGATGATCATATCGATTCGTTGTCCAGGGAATTCCTTCCTGATGACGTCCTGGACACGCGCGGTGTCACCCTGCGATGTATTGTAGTAAAGCTTTACACGATCCGTCAGACCGTGGTCCCGTATCAGGCCAAGCACCGCCGGGCTCGCAGGCCTGATGTCGATACCGACGAATTTGATGCGTTCTTCGATTGCAGCGAGCAGCAAAGCCGAGCCGCCTTCGAAGATACCAAATTCCAGGATATTGGTTACCTCGTTCTCGCGAATGAGGCTCTTGTACCGATCGATCATCCCGCGGTTCTTGATGATCGCTACGGTGTCTTTCGTCGTCCTGGCGTCGTTGAAGTTCTGCCTAATTATATTAAACTTCATGTTGTTGACCACGAAGTTGTTCTCATCACTCCAGACTTCATCCATTGGAACCCCCTGTCGCTATAGGATCGTCGCTGTCATTTGCCCCGCGGTGAGCAGAGCCTCTCTCGCCAGATGAGCGGTGTTTCGTCGCCTTCCTCTGAAGGCCCTTCGCGCAATTCCTCGCTGGCAACCTGCATGCCCGGCGGACATGGCCACGCAGTTGTCATCGAGTCATCGGCGGATTTGCACCCAGCACTTGCCGTTGTAGTCGATATGGATGACGAAGCAACGGCGCAGGCCTTCGGGTCAATCCGGGTCGGCCACACGAGCTTGAAGGGCGGAATTGTCGGATGCCGACCCGTCGCACTGGCTATCACCTTGAGCCGTCGTACGCCCTCTGACAACGTTGGCTGAATCCAGCCACCTTCCGAACTTTCGTTCCAGGCATAAATCACGACGCTCTGGAAGCGACCGTTGCGCGGATTGCTGGCCGCCTCGCTGATCGCACCGCGGATCTGCCGCGTCCATTCCTCATCGGTGGCGGGCTGGCACCAATCAGGATTCGGCTTGCGAGTTTTCTTTTCCTGCGGATCACGCAACGCCGGACGATAATCCCACCCGAGCGTAACGGTTGGCAGGAAGCCTCCCGTGCCATCCTTGGCTTCCGCGTGCCATGCGCTCTGCGCAAGGGCGGCGCAACTTGCATAGGGCAGGGACTTTCCATTCGACCCAAGGGCGGTGGCATATGTGCTGGTCGCGTCAAATCCGATCCTGTGAGCCACGGGTCCTGTTTCTGGCAAGTTGAAGAGCAAGGCGACCAGATAGAGATTTTGGCCCGTCGCGGCCTTGACACGATCCCTGATGTCTTTGAGGGCTGCCTTTGCGCTGTCCTCGCCCCCGAGGCCTTTCAGCCATGGAGTCATGGTATTCACCAGGAAGAACACGGGCGCCGAGCCGTCGTTCGTGCGCATGTAGTCGGGCCCGCGCACTGCCTTGGTGATCGCATCGCTGACCATTGGCACGTCACGGGAAGGAAATGACAGGTTGAAATTCAACGCGTATTTGATACCGAGCTTGTTGGGAAGGCGAACGAAATTCTCCATGGCGCGATTGAGCGCCACGGCACGCTTTGGATCACGCCCCCAGGCGGAACTCTCCAGGTAGTAGCCGAAGATGAAGTAATCCAGGCCTGCGGACTTCGCATAATGGACGTCCGCATTGAGTGCCCTTTCGGTGTTTCCGGGAAAGCCCAATTGCCCATTCGGCAGGCGCTCTGCGTAATATGGGGTGCGCTCCCGCAATCCGGGGTCAGCCAGGACCTGCCCATAGGGACTGTCGAGACTCCAATTGTCCCACCTGATAGCACCCAATGTGACCTTGGCTGATGACGCTGACGCCACGGTGGAAGGTTTGCTTTTGCTCACCTGAGCGGTGACAGGGCACGAGGAGACTGCCGTCGCAAGCACAATAAGTAGGCGTATCGACCAGTGTACGGCTATCGGCATCATCGCTGTCCCTGAGTCCCAAGCTGCAATCATGCGGCTCGCATTCATTCAAGGAGCAACTGAGGGCGCTTATGTGGCGGCAGGTTGCAATCGTGATGTTCTGCATGTGGCGTGACTTCGGCGTGATATTACTATCCTGGGTTGTGTTCAGTGAGGTCGGATTCTCGCGTGCAAGTATCGTGCATGCGATACATCTCACCTCGATGTGGAACTCCCTTTGCCAATGATCATGGCATGCGACGGCCGCCGGAGCGCGATCAGTGGAACTTGACGCGCCTTGCGCGCCGTTCGCTGAATTTCTCCGCTGGCGTCAAGAAGGCTTGCCCAAAGTGGGACCGAATTGGGCGTCGATACCCGGTCAAGCTTGATCGCCGGTTGACACGGTTGCGCACAAGCTTCAGCATCGCTGCGCTGTCAACCTCGATGGCGAATGCCAGGACATCAAATGGGCGGTCGCGTGCATTGCATCGGTACAACGGCCCCCGTGCTGCTGCTGTTGTTGGCGATCGGGCAGGCTGCGCGAAGTGCGACAGCTTCGCCCGAAAGCAGTGTTGACGATGCGTCCTTGCTCTATCTGAGCAGTAGTGACTGGGAACGACAGTCCGCGCCGCGCAGGGTCGCGCTGGCGGCCGACTTCATGCGCATCTTCTGCACCGATCAGACGATGTCGGCCGCATCGCTGGCCGATTGCCTCGACCGCGACAAGGCTGACGGTGCGCTGTTCGAGCGTGCCATGACTTGTGTGAGTGCGCTGTCAGGAAGCCGCTGAGAGCCCGGCGTCGATTCCTTCGGCGATCCGCCTCACGTCGGCCGGCGTCAGGATCAGGGGCGGCGACAGGATCAGGTTGTTGCCGGAGACGCGCAGCATCACGCCGGCGTCGTAGGCGGCATCGGCAACCTTCGCCATCGTCTTCTTGTCGGCGGGCTTCTTGCTGTCGCGATCGGCGACCAGTTCGAGCGCGGCCATCAGGCCCTTGCCCCTGACGTCGCCGACCAGCGCGTGCTTCGCCTTGAGCGCGGCCAGCGCCCGTGCGAGCTCCTCGCCGCGCGCGGCGGCATTCTCGTCAAGCTTGAGGCGACGGGTCTCGGCGAGCGCCGCGAGGCCCGCGGCGCAGCCGACCGGATGGCCGGAATAGGTATAGCCATGTCCGATCGAGCCGAACGTGGTCGTGTCGGCCTCGAAGGCCTCCGCAACCTGCTCGCCGATCAGCGTCGCACCGAGCGGGAAATAGCCCGAGGTGATCGCCTTGGCCATCGTCATCATGTCGGGGTTCACGCCCCAGAGCCGCGAACCCGACCACGCGCCGGTGCGTCCGAAACCGGTGACGACCTCGTCCGCGATCATCAGGATGCCGTGACGGTCGCAGATCTCACGCGCCAGCTTCATGAAGCTGTCCGGCGGCACGATCACGCCGCCGGCCCCCAGCACGGGCTCCATGATGAAGGCCGCGATGGTGTCGGCGCCCTGGAACGCGATCTCCTCCTCCATCGCCGCTGCACACAGCTGCGCGAGTTTTGCGGGATCGGTCTCGTTGAAGGGATTGCGATAGGTCGATGGCGCGGGGATGTGGAACACGCCGGGCAGCATCGGCTCATAGTTACGACGGAAATTGGCGTTGCCATTGACGGAGGCGCCGCCGAAATGAGTGCCGTGGTAGCCCTTCTTCAGCGCCAGGAACTTGGTGCGATCGGCCTGACCCTTGATCTTCCAGTATTGCCGCGCGAGCCGCAGTGCGGTCTCGACCGAGTCCGATCCGCCCGAGGTGAAGAAGGTGCGCACCATGCCTTCCGGCTTGAACCATTCGGTGAGCTCGTAGGCGAGCTCGATCGAGGGGCCACTCGAGGTGCCGCGGAAGCCAGAATAATACGGCAGGGCGCTGAGCTGGTCCGCGATCGCCTGCTTGATCGGATCGCAGCTGTAGCCGAGATTGACATTCCACAATCCGCCGACCGCATCGATCACGGTCTTGCCGTCGATATCGGTGACTTCAACGCCTTTGCCCTTCATGACGATCCGCGGCGGCTGCGCCCGCATTTCGGCGGGATGGGCCATCGGGTGCCAGATCGGCTTGGCGTTGTTCTCAACCAGGAAATTTCTGTCGCGCATGATCGCTCTCTGTCCGGCTAGAGCCTTTTCCGTTCCGACGGAATCGGAACGGGGCTCCAGATTTTGGTTTTGACGCGTTTTCTTCACACGAACTGGTTCCCACTTCGCTCGAAAACGTTTTAGTCGAATTGCAGCCCGAAATGCCGCAGCGCCTCGCTGTAGGACGCGGCCGGATTGCGCACATCGAACAGCACCGTGCGCATGTTGCATGCGGCGGCGCCTGCGATGTTGCGGCGCTGGTCGTCGACGAAGACGCAATTGTCTGCGTCCAGCGCCAGTTCGTCCAGCACGCTTTGATAGGCGCGGGGATCGGGTTTAAGGATTCCGGTATGCGTGGCATCGACGATGGTGTCGAAGCGCTTGAGGATGGAAAGACGGCTGCGGAAATCGGCGCCGTAGAACAGGTCGAGTTCGTTCGAGAGGATGGCGAGCCGGAACCCGGCATCGGCGACGAGGGTGATCGCGCGCGCTGCCTCGGGGCGGATCACGGTGTCGGGATCGGCGCCGCGCGCGCGTTTCACGAAGGTCTCCATGTCGCGCCAGTCCTCGCCGACCAGGCGCCCGACCTCGCGGCTGCGGGTCAGCCAGTAGTCGCGCTCGGAGATCTCGCCACTCTGCATGGAAGTCCAGAGCGGATCGCCGTCGGGCGCGAACGGTCCGAGCCATTTCAGTGTGCACGGGGCGAGCCCGAGCGTACGCTCGGTCAGGTCATGGGTCTCGAACAATGTCTTCGAGATCACCCCGCCGAAGTCGAGCACCAGCGCCTGGGCAAGCGGCCTCCTCATGCGGCAGCCGTGGTGCGGCCGCGAGGGACAATGCCGGCAGCGACCCATCGGTCGAAGATGCCGAGCACCGTTTCGTTGAATACGGTGCTGTTGATGTGATCCTTGATCTCGTGCAGCTCGACCGGCGCCTTGATCGCCGATCGCATGGCGTCGACGAAGGCGGCGAGGGCGTCGGAATCGTGCAAGGCTTCGCCTTCGCGATCCCATTGCTGGATGCCGCCGGCGGGCAGCACGAAGGCAACCGGAGCGCTAGCCTGGGACAGTTTCTCGGCAATCGCGCGGGCGATCCGTCGGCGATCAGTGGATCCCGACGTTGCCGACGCAAGCAGCCGGTTATGCGCGTGGAATGGACGATCCGACAGCTCGTTCGGAACCCCAAGCCATGCCGGGAAGTCGACCATGTCGATCGCCCCCGGCGCGACGATCTGCGGAATGCCGGCTCTGCCCGCATTCTCCAGCCTGTCAGCGCCGGAATTGACCACCGAGCCGGTGAGTTGGTTGGCGACCTCCTGCAAGCTGAGGTCCAGCACCGCGGCAAAGCCACCTTGCGCGGCGATCGATTCCATCGCGCGGCCGCCCATGCCGGTGGTGTGGAAGACGACCACCTCGTAGCCCCGCCGTTCGAGCTGCGGCTTGAGCTCGACCATGTAGCGCAGGCAGCTCTTGCCGAGCGAGGTGATCGCAACAACCGGCCGGTCCTTGCGCGGCTTGATTGCGCTTCTGGCGGCGCCGACGATCGCGCCGCAGGCTTGCGACAGCACGGCGGTGCAGGTGCCGTTGAGGCCGTAAAGGCCGCCGGCCCACAGGATCATCATCAGATCGGCGGCGACGCGCTCGGGCGGGATCAGATGCGAGAAGGCGACGGTCGAGACGATCAGCTTCGGCAGGCCGAGCGGCAGCGCCTGCGCGACGTCGAGCGCAAGGTCGGTGCCCATCGTGCCGCCGATCGCGATGACGCCGTCGATGGCATCGCGCTCCGCGAGCGCGCGCGCCAGATTGGCGGCGCCGACCGCCATCAGCGACATCGCGGAATTCTCGTCGCCGCTCGATGCGATCGCCTCGATCGTGGTCTGTGCGGCGGCCGCGACCGCGTGCTTGTCATGGGCCGCCTGGTACGGCGGATCGCCGAGCACACTGATGTCCATCATGATGGTTCGGCCACCGGCGCGCGCGATGCACTCGCTCATGAACAGCAGTTCGTCGGCCTTGGTGTCTCCCGTTCCGATCAGGAGAATGCGGGGCTGCGTCATCTCAGGCATGACCTTCGGCTCGCCGGCAGGCGTAAGGGAGGGTGACAACCGGTTTGCATAACGCAGGCGGAGCGCTCGGCCATCGTGCGATCACGCTATGGGGACGGGCCTTGCCGTGACATCCACCTATCGGTTGATTGCTGCCAAAGCCTTGATTTGGCGAGGATTGCGCCGTGTCAGCGGTCTTGCTCGGAAGCCGCTTTTGTCATCGTCATAATGATCTCGCATGCAGCAAGCCCAGATCGATCGACTACGCGCGGCGGTCATTCCGGCCCAGCAGCTCTTCATCGGCGGCCGGCCGGCGCCCGCGATCAGCGAGGCACGGCTTGATGTCGTGTCGCCGATCGACGGTCAGCTATTGACCAGCATAGCTGACGGCGACGTGGCCGATGTCGACGCCGCAGTGAGACATGCGCGGCAGGCCTTCGAGCAGGGCAGCTGGTCGCGCGCGGCGCCGGCGCAGCGCAAGAAGGTGTTGCTGCGATTTGCCGACCTCGTCGAGCGGCACGCGCTCGAGATTGCGGTGCTCGGCGTGCGCGACAACGGCACCGAGATCAGCATGGCCTACAAGGCCGAACCGCTCTCGGCCGCCGGCACCATCCGTTACTACGCCGAGGCGATCGACAAGGTCTATGGCGAGATCGCGCCGACCTCAGGCGATGTGCTCGGGCTCGTGCATCGCGAGCCGCTTGGTGTCGTCGGTGTGATCGTGCCGTGGAATTTCCCGCTGATGATCGGGGTGTGGAAGATCGGCCCGGCGCTTGCCGCCGGAAATTCGGTCGTGGTCAAGCCGCCAGAGCTCGCGTCGCTGACGCTGCTGCGGCTTGCCGAGCTCGCGGCCGAGGCGGGGTTACCCGATGGCGTGCTCGACGTCGTCACCGGCCGCGGCGCATCCGCCGGCGAGGCGCTTGCGCTGCACATGGATGTCGATGTGCTCGCCTTCACCGGATCGGGTGCGGTGGGCCGGCGTCTCCTGGAATGCTCGGCGCGATCGAACCTGAAGCGTGTCCATCTCGAGCTTGGCGGCAAGTCGCCCAACATCGTGTTCGCCGATGCTCCCGACATCAGGCATGCGGCCAAGGTCTCGGCGAGCGGGATCTTCAGAAACTCCGGCCAGGTCTGCGTGGCCGGATCGCGGCTGCTGGTGCAGTCCTCGATCTACGATCGCTTCATGGCCGAGTTGCTCGACGCCACCGCCAAGCTCCGCGTCGGCGATCCCCTCGAATTGACCTCGGATATCGGCGCCATCTCGAGCAAAGCACAGTTGCGCAAGAACCTGGACGCCGTTGCTCACGCGGAAGCGCAGGGCGCGACGCGGCTGGTCGGCGGCGAGCAGATCCGCGTCGAGAGCGGCGGCAACTTCATGGCGCCTGCGATCCTCACCGAGGTGACGCCGACAATGCAGGTCTGGCGCGAGGAGGTGTTCGGCCCGGTGCTGGCAGTGACGCGGTTCGAGGGTGAGGAAGATGCCATAGCGCTCGCCAATGCGACCCCCTATGGGCTTGCGTCGGCGGTGTGGACCGCAAGTCTGTCGACGGCGCATCGCATGGTGCGCGCCATCAAGGCCGGCGTCGTGCACGTCAACGCCTATGGCGGCGCCGACATCACGGTGCCCCTTGGCGGCTTCAAGCAATCCGGTTTCGGACGCGACAAGTCGTTGCACGCCCTCGACGCCTATACCGACCTCAAGACCGCCTGGATCGCGCTATGACGGCCGCAACTGCCGAACGCGCCGGCGTTCTGAACCGACTGCTCGATGCCGAGCAGGAGCGCTTTCGCGTGCTGCACCCGCGATCGGCCGCGGCCTGGCAGGAGGGAAGGCTGCACTACCTCTACGGCGGCCCGTCGCACTGGATGCGGCGCTGGGCCGGCGGCTTCCCTGTCTATGCCGAGGAGGCGCAGGGTGCGCATATCAGGGACATCGACGGCCGCGACTACATCGATTTCTGCCTTGGCGACACCGGCGGCATGTGCGGCCACGCGCCCGAGGCGGTGACCGAGGCTGCGCTCGGTCAGCTCAAGCGTGGCGCGACCATGATGCTGCCGACGGAAGACAGCCTTTGGGTGGGCGCCGAATTGTCTCGCCGCTTCGGTCCGAAATACTGGACACTGACGACGTCGGCGACCGACGCCAACCGCGCCGCGATCCGCATCTCGCGCATGATCACCGGCCGGCGCAAGGTGCTGGTGTTCTCCGGCTGCTATCACGGCGGCGTCGAGGAGGCGCATGTCGAGATCCGCGACGGCCGCGTCGGCCTGCGCAACATGATCCACCCCAACGGCATCGATCATGATGCCATGAGCCGGGTCGTCGAATTCAACGATGTCGCCGGGCTGGAGGCCGCGCTTGCGCATGGCGACGTCGCCTGCGTGCTGACCGAGCCGCTGATGACGAATTTCGGCATGATCCCGGTCGATCCCGGTTTTCACCGGGCGTTGCGTGACCTGACGCGCCGCGCCGGCGCCGTCCTCATCATCGACGAGACCCACACGCTGTCCTGCGGGCCGGGCGGCTATACCGAGAGCCATGGGCTCGAGCCCGATATTTTCGTCGCGGGCAAGGCGATCGCGGGTGGCATCCCCGCCGGCGTGTTTGGTCTCAGCCACGAGATCGCGGAGCGGCTCTGGAAGATCGTCCCCCACGTCAATCCGCGCGAACGGCAGTCGGCGCATCTTGGATTCGGCGGCACGCTCGCCGGCAACGCGCTGACGGTCGCGACCATGCGCGCGGTGCTGGAGAAGGTGCTGACCTCTGCGAACTACGAGCGGATGATCGGGACCGCGAGCTGGCTTGCGCAGGAAGCTCGCCGCCTGATCGCGTCGGCCGGTCTGCCCTGGCACGTCACGCAGATCGGCGCGCGCGCCGAGATCATGTTCATGCCGCAGCCGCCACGCAGCGGCGCCGACGTCATTGCCGGCCGGCAACCCGATCTCGAGACCCTGCTGCATGCGTTCTACATCAACGAGGGCATTCTGGTGACCCCGTTCCACACCATGCTGCTGATGTGTCCGGCGACGTCGGCGCGCGACGTCGACACACACTCGGCGGTGTTGGCGCGTTTCATCGACTTGCTGCGCGGCGCGGGAGCGATCTGATGCAGGCGCCTCCGTTCAATCTTGACGGCCGGGTTGCCATCGTCACCGGCGGCGGCAGGGGGATCGGCGCCGCCATCGCCAGACGGCTCGCAGAGGCCGGCACGACCGTGGTGATCGCCAACCGGACGCTTGATGTGGCCGAGACGCTGGCGCGCGAACTTGTGGTCGAAGGACGGTCAGCGCATTGCGTCCCGTTCGACGGGCTCGATCGCGGCAGCTTGCGGGCTCTGGTTGACAGTGTGGCCGCGAGATATGGCCGGCTCGATATCGTCGTGCACAATGCCGGCGGCTGTCCGTGGTCATCGCTTGAAGAGCTTGATGAAGCGAAACTCGAGGAAACGCTGGCGCTGAACCTCAGCGCCAGCATCTGGCTCGCACAGGCCGCAATTCCGCACATGCGTGCCGTCAGGTTCGGGCGCATCCTCGTGACGTCCTCGGTTTCCGCGCGCGTCGCGATGGGCGGCGGCGCGCATTATTCGGCGGCGAAAGCCGGCGTCAACGCATTCATCCGCGGCGCCGCCTTCGAGCTCGCGCGCGACGGTATCACGGTCAACGGCGTCGAGGCCGGCTTCATCGAGAAGCCCGGCCGCGGCACCATGAGCGCGCCGGAGAACAGGGCGAAGCTCGAGCGCTTTATCCCGATGGGGCACATGGGCAGCGCCGACGACATCGCCTGCGCGATGCTCTATCTCGCCTCCTCCGAGGCCAAATACGTTACCGGGCAGACCATCGTCGTCGACGGCGGCTCGACGCTGCCGGAAACCGGATTTGCCGTCGAACGGCAGTGGGGAGTCTAGATGGGCAAGGTCTTCTCGGAAAACCGGTTTCCACTTTTTCGGATCATGCCCTGATGCCGCGGCTCGACGGAAAGACGGCGCTGGTGACCGGCGCAGCCACGGGGATCGGCCGGGCGACGGCGGCGCTGCTGGCGTCGAGCGGCGCGCGCGTCGTGCTGTTCGGCCTTGGCGACGACGACCTGCGGGCCGCAGCAATGGAGTGCGGCGGGCAGGCGATCCATGGCGACGTCACAAAGCCTGACGACATCGCCAAGGCCGTCACCGCCTGCGGGGCGTGGCTCGACATCGTGGTCAACGCCGCCGGCCTGATCGTGCCGGATCAGCCCGCCAGCGTCTCCGACGAGGTCTGGGCCAAAACGCTCGACGTGAACCTCACGGGGACGATGCGCGTCTGTCGCGCGTCCCTGCCGCTGCTCCGGCAGCGCGGCGGCGCGATCGTGAACGTCGCCTCGGTTGCCGCGTTCAATGCCAGCCCGGATAGCGCAAGCTACGCCGCCAGCAAGGCGGCCGTCGTCGCCTACACGCGCTCCCTGGCCTACGCGCACGGCGTCGACGGCATCCGCGCCAATGCGGTGGCGCCAGGCTGGGTGCGCACGCCGATGAGCGCCCATGAAATGCAGCTGCTCGCCGACCAGAACGGCACCACTGCCGATGTCGAGATTCGCGGCGTCGAACGACGCATTGCCCTCGGACGAATGGCCGAGCCCGCCGAGATCGCTGCGTGCTGCCTGTTCCTGGCCTCCGACGAGGCGTCCTTCGTGACCGGCGCGGTGCTGGTCGCCGATGGCGGCGGCCGCGCGCCGACGCAGAATCGCGCCGTCTAGAACAGTCGGCGAGCCGGTCACGAGGCGGGCGGCACCTTGATAAGGACCGGCGGATTTGGCACTCTCGCGCGGTCACGTCATTCGATCGAGGGGCGTTATGAACAAGTCATTTTCCGTGATCATTGCCGCCGCCGCTTCCATCGTCGTTCTGTCTTCGACGGCGGCGCGGTGCGGCGACTACTATCCGTTTGGCGATCCGCCGTACCGGCTGGACTACGTGCAAGAGCCCCAGATCGTATCGGGCTGCTGGAAATGGAATTGGCAGCTGTACCAGTGGCAGGACTACTGCCCGGTCTACGTCAATCCGAAGGCGTATATGTTCTCGCGCTCGTCGCGCGTCGTGCTCCGCACCAAGGGGTGAGGAGTTCGGCCGCTTGAGGTGCTCTGCGTCACGCCCATCGGAGCGACGCAGAGCGCGAACTCAGGAATGCGCGATGGTGCACGCCACCTGGTGACGCTTGCCGAAGTTGAGCAGCGCGTTCTCCCGGAAGCCGTCCAGCCAGACGCCGCGGCCCGCATAGCGATAGCCGACGCCCATCGGAACGTGCCGCACATGGATGCCGCCACGGCCGGTGAGCAGGGAGGCCGTGACCACTTCGCCCTCGACCGACACAGCGCGGGGGCACAGCGGATATTGATGGCCGTTCTCGCAGGTGAAGACGATCTCGGTGCAGGTGCCGACCGGTGCTTTTGTGACCAGACCAAGGTCCGCTGCCGCCGCTGGCCCGGAGTTGCCGAACAGCGTTGCGCCCAAGGCCAAAATGCCTGCGACCGTGTAGCCAAATCGAATACGCATCAGTGCCCCCTCGTCCAGCGATAGGCTAAGTAATTGAGGAAAATATCTCGCGCTAAATGAGCAAAAAAAACCTCTAAGGTCAAACCTCTCTGCCCAGTGCGGTGCGGGGAGATCGGCCGGCACTATTGCGAATGGCGCGTCAGGTGTTGCAAGTTTGCTGCAGTGAGTCTGAATTCGGCTGCAAGCTGGCCGGTAGCGTTAATGCACCTTTACTGGCCACAATTCGCCCTGCAAGTGGTGTGATGTATTGAGTCGTGTTCCGGAGATTGCTTCAATGAGCTGACCGGATCGCATCACGAACGCATTCGGACGACATCGGGGGTGGGAATGGACTTCCGTGGTGGCATCGCACGTTCGCTACTGACCCTGATGATTGTCTCACTGCCTGCGCTGGCAGCTCATGCGCAGACTCAAGCTCCTCAACCGGCGAACGGCCGGGCCGCGGCAGCAGCGCCGGCTCAGGGCGATCAAGCCTTTTCTGGCCCGAGCTTCCGCAAAGGTCTGTGGCGCTTCGTGCGAACGCTCGATGTGGTCAGGACCGCCAACAAGAACTTCAAGTATCGGATGGTTAACGCGGAGACGACGCGCTGCGTCGACCCGACCCACGCCATGAAGGCGACCTTTGCCTCGGGACCGATCGGAAGCTGCGTCTCGGACAAGCCGGAGAAGGTCGGTAATCAATACACCTTCGGACGCCGCTGCGACTACATGGGGACGGTCAGCACCGTCATCACCGTGCGCAGCGACGAGGCCT
>NZ_SMYJ01000033.1:0-68519 GCF_009720285.1 Bradyrhizobium sp. BR2003 | reverse complement strand
CCCAACCCTCCCCCGCAAGGGGGGAGGGAGCCCTGCCAGTCCCGTTGTGGCGTTGCAGTCGGAAACAACGAGGCGCTCATGCTGATCGTCCGCGTCACGTCGGCGTGGTTCGCTTACTCAAGTGAGGTGAGCACATCTCTCAGGCTCCCTCCCCCCTTGCGGGGGAGGGTGGGGAGAGGGGTAAGCCGCGAACGCGCAAGGACGACGTTGGGCGAGATCGTGAATCGCGTTTCTCTAGCCTGCGTGCAAACCAAGGGGGCGTTCTATCTGGCCGCCGAGCAAGCGGCACCCCTCCCCCGCAAGGGGGGAGGGAGCCCTGCCGGCCCCGTTGCCGCCCCGTGCGATCCAGCCGGGGGCACGCCATGCTGACCCTGATCGGCAAGCGGCTGCTGTTCGCGATCCCGTCGCTGATCGGGGTCGTGATCGTGACGTTCCTTTTGACGCGCGCGCTGCCGGGCGATCCCGCGGCGTATTTCGCCGGCCCGGCGGCGACGAAAGAAGCGGTCGATCAGATCAGGAAGAAGCTCGGCTTCGACAAGCCGCTGATCGAGCAGTTCGTCCGCTACACTAACGATCTCGCCCATGGCGATCTCGGCACCTCGCTCACCACCGGCCAGCCGGTGGCGGCCGAACTGCGCAACCGCCTGCCGGCGTCGGCCGAGCTCACGTTGCTCGGCCTCGTCGTCTCCATCGTGATCGCGATCCCGCTCGGCGTGCTGGCGGCGACGCGGCCGGGCTCCTGGATCGACCATCTCTGCCGCGTCACCACCACGGCCGGCGTGTCGCTGCCGGTGTTCTTCACCGGGCTCGTGCTGGTCTATGTGTTCTATTTCCGGCTCGGCTGGTCGCCGGCGCCGCTCGGCCGGCTCGACGTGTTCACCAGCGCGCCGCCGACGGTCACCGGCTTCTACCTCATCGACACGCTGATCGCGCGGGACTTCGAGGCGTTTCGTTCCGCGCTCAGCCAATTGATCCTGCCGGCGGTGACGCTCGCGATCTTCTCGCTGGCGCCGATCGCGCGGATGACGCGCGCCTCGATGCTGGCGGTGCTGGCGTCCGACTTCGTCCGTACCGCGCGCGCCAGCGGCCTGTCGCCCGGCAAGGTGATCGTCACCTATGCCTTCCGCAACGCGATGCTGCCGGTCATCACCACGCTCAGCATGGTGTTCTCGTTCCTGCTCGGGGCCAACGTGCTGGTGGAGAAGGTGTTCGCCTGGCCCGGCATCGGCTCCTACGCGGTCGAGGCGCTGATCGCGTCCGACTTCGCGCCGGTGCAGGGCTTCGTGCTGACCATGGCGGTCATGTACGTGCTGCTCAATCTGATGATCGACATCCTCTACGGCGTGATCGATCCCCGCGTCAGGCTGGAGGGCTAAGCATGATCCGGAAAAGTGCGAAGCGGCTTTCCGAAAAGATCATGCTCAAACGAGGAGATGAAGCGCGATGACGATTCAACCTGATCTCATCGCGCTTTAGGGAGGGACGCATGAGCACCGTCGCGCCGACCGTCGAACCCGCAGGTCCCGCCCGCACGTCGGGGCTTGCCGCTGCTCTTGAGCAGACCCGCTACGTCTTGAGCGAAAACAAGGTCACCGGCTTTGCCTTCGCGCTGCTGATCCTGATCCTGTTTGCCGCGCTGTTCGGGCCGTATGTCGTGCCGTACGACCCGCTCGCCTCCGACACCGCGGCGGCATTGAAGCCGCCGTCCGCCGCGCACTGGTTCGGCACCGATCAGCTCGGCCGCGACATCTTCAGCCGCGTCATCGTCGCGACACGGCTCGACACCTTCATCGCCGTCGCCTCCGTGGTGCTGGTGTTCCTGATGGGCGGGCTGGCCGGCATCGCCGCCGGCTATTTCGGCGGCTGGACCGACCGTATCGTCGGCCGCATCGCCGACACCATCATGGCGTTTCCGCTGTTCGTGCTGGCGATGGGCATCGTCGCGGCGCTCGGCAACACCGTGCAGAACATCATCATCGCGACCGCGATCGTGAACTTCCCGCTCTACGCCCGCGTCGCGCGCGCCGAGGCAAATGTCCGCCGCAACGCCGGCTTCGTGCAGGCAGCGCGGCTCTCCGGCAATGGCGAATACCGCATTCTGCTCGGGCACATCCTGCCGAACATCATGCCGATCATGATCGTGCAGATGTCGCTGACCATGGGCTATGCGATCCTCAACGCCGCGGGCCTGTCCTTCATCGGGCTCGGCGTCCGGCCGCCGACCGCGGAGTGGGGCATCATGGTGGCCGAGGGCGCGGGCTTCATGGTGTCCGGCGAATGGTGGATCGCGCTGTTCCCGGGCCTTGCGCTGATGATCGCGGTGTTCTGCTTCAACCTGCTCGGCGACGGCCTGCGCGACATCGTCGACCCGCAGCGGAGGACATGATGCCTGTCCCGATCCGGTGTCAAACTACCGCTCCGCTCCTTTGCATGGGGTTGTTTTGCGGATTTTTGGAAGACGCACCCCATGGGGGGAGGTGCGTATGACCGCCCAGCCGCTGCTCGACGTCAAAGACCTCACCGTCGAATTCACCACGCGCCGCGGCATCGTCAAGGCGGTGCAGCACGTCGACATATCCGTCGGCAAGGGCGAGACCGTCGGCATCGTCGGCGAGTCCGGCTCCGGCAAGTCGGTGACGTCCTATGCCGTGATGCGGATCCTCGATCGCGCCGGCCGGATCGCCGAGGGCTCGGTGATGTTTTCCGGCATCGACGTCAAGTCGGCCTCGGAGAGCCAGATGCGCGATCTGCGCGGCCGCGAAGTCTCGATGATCTTCCAGAACCCACGCGCCGCGCTCAATCCGATCCGCAAGGTCGGTCACCAGATCGAGGACGTGCTGCGCCAGCATGTGCAGCAGGCGCAGGTCACCGATCGCGGCGAGACGGCGATCGAGGCGCTGGAGCAGGTCAAGATCGCGCGCGCACGCGAGCGCTACCACGCCTATCCGTTCGAGCTGTCCGGCGGCATGTGCCAGCGCGTCGTCATCGCGCTCGCGCTGGCCTGCAATCCGCAGCTTCTGATCGCCGACGAGCCGACCACCGGGCTCGACGTCACCACCCAGAAGGCGGTGATGGACCTGATCGTCGAGCTGACCCGGCGCCGATCGATGTCGACGATCCTGATCACGCATGATCTCGGCCTCGCCGCCGCCTATTGCGACCGCGTCGTGGTGATGGAGAAGGGCCGTGTGGTCGAGACCGCTGTCTCGGCCGACATCTTCGCCGCGCCCCAGCACGCCTACACCAGGAAACTGATGCGTGCGACGCCGCGGATCGGGGTGTCGCTGCGGGATCTGTTGCCGGAGGACGCTGAAGCGCCCACAGCTGCCGCGACCGCGGCCGAGCCTGCGCTGGTGGAACGCGGGCGGCCGCTCCTATCAGTCGAAAAGCTCGTCAAGGAATATCCGCGCCAGGGCGCGGGCGGGGTGCTGGCAAAGCTGTTCGGGCGCAAGCCGCCGGTCGAGGAGGACATCTTCCGTGCGGTCGACGGCATCAGTTTCCAGGTCGACCATGGCGAGAGCGTCGGGCTGGTCGGCGAATCCGGATGCGGCAAGTCGACGACGTCGATGATGGTGACGCGGCTGCTGGACCAGACCTCCGGCCGCATCATGTTCGACGGTGAGGACATCGGTACCATCGCGCCGCAGTCCTTCGCGCGGCTGCCGCGGCGCAGCCAGATCCAGATGGTGTTTCAGGATCCGACCGACAGCCTCAATCCGCGCTTCACCGCGGCGCGCGCCATCGCGGACCCGATCATGCAGCTCGGCGACATCAGCGGGCGCGATGCGATCCGCGCCCGCTGCGAGGAGCTCGCGCGGCTGGTCGGCCTGCCGGTCAATCTGTTGGATCGCTTCCCGCACCAGCTCTCCGGCGGCCAGAAGGCCCGCGTCGGCATCGCACGCGCCATCGCGCTGCACCCGAAGCTCGTGATCCTCGACGAGCCGACCGCGGCGCTTGATGTCTCGGTGCAGGCGGTGGTGCTCAATCTGCTGCAGGACCTCAAGCAGTCGATGGGCATGAGCTATCTGTTCGTGTCGCACGACCTCAATGTCGTGCGCCTGCTGTGCGATCGCGTCATCGTGATGCGCGCCGGCCGCATCGTGGAGCAGGGCACATCCGAACACGTCTTGGGCAATCCGCAGGATGCCTATACAAGGGAGCTGCTGACGGCGATCCCGCATCCGCCGCTGCCCGTCTCTTGAGAAACTCATTGGGAGCGAAATGACCGATCATCTCGACGACTATATGAACGCCGTGGCCCGCGCGATGGCGTTGCCGCTGGAGGACGCCTGGCGTCCGGCGGTGCGCGCCAATCTCGACGTCTCGCTGCGGCTGGCGCGGCTGGTCGACGACTTCCCGCTGCCGGACGACGTCGTGTCGGCTGCCGTCTATTCGACCTGAGATCGCGATGTCCGAAACTCCCGCTTCCATGTCGGCCGCCGAGACCGCGCAGGCCGTATCGAGCCGCAAGATCACGGCTCTTGCCGCGACCGAGGCGGCGCTCGCGCGGATCGCGGCGCATGACAAGGTCCTCAACGCCTTCACCGACGTCACCGCAGATCGCGCGCGCGCCAGGGCCAGCGCGATCGATGCCGCGATCGCCGCAGGTCAACCGGTCGGCCCGCTCGCCGGCGTTCCGTTCGCGGTGAAGAACCTGTTCGATGTGCAGGGTCTTCCGACCCGCGCCGGCTCGAAGATCAACCGCGACCTGCCGCCGTCGCCGCGCGACGCGACGCTGATCGAGCGGATGGAGGCGGCCGGTGGGGTGCTGGTCGGCGCGCTCAACATGGGCGAATACGCCTACGACTTCACCGGCGAGAACGTGCATGACGGCCCGTCGCGCAATCCGCATGATCCGGCGCGGATGACCGGCGGCTCCTCCGGCGGCTCCGGCAGCGCCGTCGGCGGCGCGCTGGTGCCGATCGCGCTCGGCTCCGATACCAACGGTTCGATCCGCGTGCCGTCGTCGTTCTGCGGTACGTTCGGCCTGAAGCCGACCTACGGCCGGCTGTCGCGCGCGCGGTCCTATCCGTTCGTCGCCAGCCTCGATCATCTCGGCCCGCTGGCACGCAGCGTGAAGGATCTCGCGCTTGCCTATGATGCCATGCAGGGACCTGACGCCGATGATCCGGCCTGCATTGTGCAGTCCATCGAGCCGACCTTCCCGTTGCTTGCCAATGATATTGACGGGCTGCGCGTTGCGATCGCCGGCGGCTATTTCCAGCAGAATCTGCTTCCGGAGGCGGCAGAGGCGGTCGCGCGCGTCGCGAAGGCGCTCGGTGCCACGCGGACCGTGGAGCTTCCCGAAGCGGCACGCGCCCGTGCCGCGGCCTACATCATCACCATGACCGAGGGTGCCGCGCTGCATCTCGATCACCTGCGCAAGCGTCCCAACGATTTCGATCCGGCGGTGCGCGACCGTCTCATTGCGGGCGCGATGATCCCGGCGGTCTATGTCGACAAGGCGCAGAAATTCCGCCGCTGGTATCGCGCCAGGGTGCTGGAGCTGTTCCAGTCGGTCGACGTGATCCTGGCGCCGGCGACGCCGTGCACAGCGCCGAAGATCGGCCAGGCCAATTTCACGCTCGACGGCGTCGAGCTTCCGGTGCGCGCCAATATCGGCATCCACACCCAGCCGATCTCCTTCATCGGCCTGCCGGTGGTCGCCGTGCCGGTGCCGCTTGAACCGATGCCCATCGGCGTGCAGATCATTGCGGCGCCCTGGCGCGAGGACGTCGCGCTGCGGGTCGCCTACGCGCTGGAACAGATGGGCGTTGCGGTCGCGCCAGCGCCGAGAGGGATCGGCGCATGATCCGGAGAAGTGAGAACCGGTTTTCCCTGCGACAAACGCGAAGCGTTTGCGCGGAGATCACGCGCAACTAAGAGGAAGCCATGGATATAGATCTTCCCGACGTCGTCGCCGAGGTCACCGCGCAGTTCCAGCGATATGAGAAGGCGCTGGTCTCGAACGATGTTGCCGTGCTCGACGAGCTGTTCCGCGACGACCGCCGTACGCTGCGTTACGGCATCGGCGAGAACCTTTATGGCTATGTCGAGATCATGGCGTTTCGCGCAGGACGCTCGCCGGTCGGGCTGATGCGCAAGATCGAGCGGACCGTGATCACGACCTATGGCCGCGACACCGCGATCGCCTCGACGCTGTTCTACCGGGACAGCGCACCGGGTAGGGTGGGGCGGCAGATGCAGACGTGGATTCGTTTCCCCGAGGGCTGGAGAATCGTCGCGGCCCATGTCAGCGTCATCGACGAACCCAAAGGTGCTTGAAGGGCGCTTGAGGATGAGCCTGGACGATCTTCCGACCCGCTCGTCGCAGCCGGGCGCCGAGCCCGAGCCGGCCCTGCGCCGCATCGACCGTCCGTCGTCGCTGGTCGACAAGATCACCCGCGCCGAGGAATTGCGGCTGCAACTTGCCGACGAGATCGTGCGCGGCACGCTGCCGCCGGGGGCCGGGCTCGACGAGACCGACCTTGCGCGGCGATTCAACGTCTCGCGCACCCCGGTGCGCGAAGCGCTGCGACAGCTTGCCGCCAGCGGCCTGATCGATGCCCGCGCACATCGCGGCGCCGTGGTGGCGCGGCCCTCGCTTGAACGGCTCACCGGCATGTTCGAGGCAATGGCCGAGCTGGAAGCGATCTGCGCCGGCCTTGCCGCCGAGCGGATGACGCCGGCGGAGCGCCACGCGCTGGAAGCGGTCCACGAGGAATTGCGGGTGCTGAGCTATACCGGCAATCCCGAGCGCTTCCACGAGGTCAATGAGCGCTTCCACAATGCGATCTATGCCGGCTCGCAGAACGCCTATATCGCGGAGATCACGCTGGCGACGCGGGTGCGCGTGCAGCCGTTCCGCCGCGCCCAGTTCCGTAACCTTGGGCGCCTGGCAAAATCCCACGCCGAGCACGACCGCGTCGTCGTTGCCATCATGCGCGGCGACAAGACAGGCGCCGCCGCGGCGATGCGCGCCCATATCGAGCAGGTGCGGGGAGAATACGAGACCTACGCGGTGTCGGTGTAGGAACTCGCGCGAATGGCGGTCGTTGCTTCCGGTCTACACCAGATCAGGAGCAAGCGATGGCCTCGTCCGAAAAAGATCCCCGGCATCACACCCAGAAGATGAAACAACGTCTGCAGGAGACGGTGACCCATTTGCGTGCGGATATCCGCAAGGTGGATGAACCGCAGCTGACGGCGATGTTCGAGACCTCCGCCGAGGTTCTTTCCGGCCTCATCAAGGCGTTCGACGACTACGAGAAAAAGAACGAGGCCGCCTGGCGCAAGTCGGCCTAGTCTGTCGTCATATTCGTCGCGGCTATACGGCCGTCCTCTCCGCCATGAACGCCCGCCAACCGCCAAACGATGAAATATCCCTCGCGCCATGGATCGCGGCAGGCTCGACAATGAAGCCCTTGGCTTGCCGGCCGTCGGCGAGCCTGATCGTACCGATCGACAGCGGCGGCGGGATCGCGGCGACGAATGTTCCGAACGCTGCCGGTGACATCGCCCACAGTTCGAGCTTGATCGATGCGCCGGCACCGGCCTCGATGCGCAGCATGCCGGGCTTGGGCGGCGTGGTGTCGAGTGCATAGAGCCTGTAGTCCGGCGCGGTGACCGCCTCTTCCAGCTGGCGCGCATCGAGCTTCGTCAGCTCGTGGTTCAGCGCCATTCCGGACAGATGCGCGCCGACCACCGCGATGGTGATCTCACCGGAGGCGGCCTGCGTCGGCGCGGCGGTGAGCGGCGGCTGCGGAAGTGAATTGGCGCCGAGCGCCAGTTCGGTGTCGGCATGGAAGATGCGGCCGATGCTGGCAAGCTCCGCGTCGCGGCCGGCGGGAGCGAGCAGCGTGATGCCGAACGGCGCGCCGTCGGGCCGCATCGCGGCGGGCAGCGCCAGGCCGCAGAGATCGAGCAGGTTGACGAAATTGGTGTAGGTGCCGAGCCGCGAGTTGAGCTCGATCGGATTGGCGAGCACGTCAGCGGTGGAATAGACGGTCGGGGCGGTCGGCAGCACGATCGCATCAAGCTGTGCGAGGCTGCGCTCGGCGACGCGGCGCAGCGCCTCGAGGCGGTACAGCGCCGAGAAGGTGTCCGCAGCGGTTGGGCGCGATCCGCCGACGGTGATCTCGCGCGTCACCGGATGGACCGCCTCGGGCGACGACGCCAACAGGTCGCGGATCACGAGATAGCGCTCGGCGACCCACGGGCCCTCATAAAGCAACCGCGCGGTCTCGTAGAACGGCGCGAGGTCGAACTCGACGAGATCGGCGCCGAGCGCCTGCCAGCGCTTGCACGCCTCGCCATAGGCCTTCTCGGCCTCATGATCGCCGAAGAATTTCAGCTGGCCGCCTTGGGGAATGCCGAGCTTCAGCTTCGCTGGAAACGCCGCGAGCGGGGCCAGCGGCCGGTCGCGCGAGAACGGATCGGACTGATCGGGCCCGGACATCACGGCGAGCGCCGCCAGCGCGTCGTCGACGGTGAGCGAGAAGACCGAGACGCAGTCGAGCGTCCGGCAGGCCGGCACGACGCCGCTGGTCGAGATCAGCCCAAGGCTCGGCTTGAGTCCGACGATGTTGTTGAGCATCGCCGGTACGCGGCCGCTGCCCGCGGTGTCGGTGCCGAGCGCAAGCGGCACCAGGCCCGCGGAGACCGCGACCGCGGAGCCCGAGCTCGATCCCCCCGGCACAAGATCGCCGCGCACCGGATTTTTGGGAATGCCGTAGGGCGAGCGCACGCCGACCAGGCCGGTGGCGAACTGGTCGAGATTGGTCTTGCCGATGATGATGGCGCCGGCCGCACGCAGTTTTGCCACCGCCGTGGAATCCTGCGCCGGCAGATGCGAGAACGCCGGGCAGGCGGCGGTGGTCGGCAGGCCCTTAACGTCGATATTGTCCTTCACCGCGACCGGCACGCCATAGAGCGGCAACGTCGGATCGGCGAGCCGCCCGGCCTCGGCAAGCGCATCCTTCTCGTCGCGCAGGCTGATGAAGATGGCGGGATCATCGTGCTCGCGGATGCGCTGGTAGCTGCGTGCCACGGTTTGGGCCGGCGTCATGGTCCCGGCGCGGTGCGCGGCGACGATCGCGGCGACAGTTTCAGTCACGTCGTTGGCCTCATCTCGTGAGCGGGAGGCGTCGGACGCCCTCCGCAAGGGAATTGCAGCCCGATCGAAGCAAGCAATGTGCCATTGTGTACAATTCGCCCGCGCCCGTTACAAGGCAGATTATTACACAATATCAGTTGCTTGGAATGCTCGTCGAAAACGGACGCTGGCTCGCTTGAGAGAGTGCCTGCCCAATCTAGAGGCAGGCCTGATCAAGCCGAAATCTCGGTCGAAAGGTCAGGTGAAGCCGGCGAGGATCTGCAGCAGTTGCTCGCGGTTTTCCTTGCCGATCTTCTCGGCGACGTGCCGCTCATGCTCGGCGGCGAGCCGCTTGAACTGTGCCAGCGCGGTCTTGCCGTGCGCGGTCAGATGCAGCGCATGGGAGCGGCGGTCGGTGGCGGAGGGGACGCGGCTGACGAAGTCGCGTGCTTCCAGGCTGTCGAGCAGATGCACCAGCCGCGCGCGTTCGATCCCGAGCCGCTTTGCCACCGCCATCTGGCTGAGGCCAGGATTGGCCCCGATCACGGTCATCACCGAATACTGGGTCGGGCGGATATCGACCGTCGCCAGCGTCTTGATGAAGTCCTGAAAGATCCAGAGCTGGAAGCGCCGCACCGCATAGCCGGCGTGACCGATCAGCGCGTCGAGGCCGATGTCGTCGCCGGCGTCGCCGCCGGGCGCCCCGCCATTTGCTCCATGCGACCGGAGGCGGCGGGTTGCCGCTGCCGTCCCTGCCGCCTTGCGGGATGTCTTCTGCTGGCCTGCCATGACCGCAAGGCTAGCGCGCCCGAGTCGGGATGGAAAGATTGTTGTTGACGACAACAATTGATGTCCGCAACATTATCATCAAAGAGCCCGGGCCGGGACCGCGGCGCCGCACCATGTTGCGGCGCGATCCCGATAAGACTTGGGTGACAAGACCTGGGTGACAAGACTGGGCGAGGAGGAAACCATGACGATGGCCGCCGCCAATGGAGACAATCCGAGCAGCCTGTTCGCGACGCCCGCGATCGTTGCGGTCGGCCGCGACGACGGCAGCATCCTGGTCCGCTCCTCCACGCCGCTGCAACAAGGCGCCCGCTGCGTCGGCGACTGGCTGGAGCATTGGGCGCGGCAGGCCCCGGATCGCATCTTTCTCGGCGAGCGCGCCAATGCCGAGGCGCCCTGGAGCACCGTCAGCTATCGCGCCGCACTCGGCATCGTGCGGCGGGCTGCATCGTGGGTGCTGGCGCAAGGGCTGAGCACTGAGCGCCCACTCGTCATCCTCTCTGACAACGGCATCGATCACGCGTTGTTCGCGCTCGGCGCCCAGCATGTCGGCGTGCCCTCGGCCGCGATCTCGCCGGCCTATTCGCTGATGTCCCGGGATTTCGACAAGCTGAAGGGCATGATCAGCCTGCTCGACCCCGGCGCGATCTATGTCACGCGCACAGGGCCGTTCGCGGCGGCGCTTGGCGCAATCAAGCCGCTGCATCGCGCAACCATCGTCAGCGGCAATCCCGACGATGCCGACGCTTTGCCGTTCCGCACCATCGCTGCCACGCCGGAAGCGCCCGAGGTCGCCAAGGCGTTCGCGGCGGTGACGCCGGACACGATCGCAAAATTCCTGTTCACCTCGGGCTCGACAGGGACGCCGAAGGCCGTGATCAACACCCAGCGCATGCTGACCTCGAGCCAGCAGGCCAAGGCGCAGACCTGGACGTTCCTGGAGCAGTCGCGCGATGATCTGGTGATCCTGGACTGGCTGCCCTGGAGCCACACCTTCGGCGCCAACCACAACTTCAATCTGGTGCTGCGCAACGGCGGCACGTTCTATATCGACGGCGGCAAGCCGGCGCCCGGGCTGTTCGCGACCTCGCTGGCCAACCTGCGCAGCGTGGTGCCGACGGTCTATTTCAACGTGCCGCGCGGCTTCGACATGCTGATCGCGGCGCTGCGCACCGACGACGAACTGCGCAGAAGATTCTTCGAGGGCACCAAATTCGCCTTCTATGCCGGCGCGGCGCTGCCGCAGAATCTATGGGACGCGCTGGAGGAATTGTCGCTGCGGACCGTCGGCCGCCGGCTGCCGATGGTGTCGGCCTGGGGTTCGACCGAGACCTCGCCGCTGGCGACCGATTGCCACTTCCTGGCCAAACGCTCCGGCAATATCGGGGTGCCGATTCCCGGCACCGAGCTCAAGCTGGTGCCGTCGGGCGACAAGCTCGAGGTGCGGGTGCGCGGGCCCAACGTCACGCCGGGCTACTGGAAGGCGCCCGAGCTCACCGCCAAGGCCTTCGATGACGAGGGTTTTTACAAGATCGGCGATGCCGTCACCTTCGCCGATCCCGCACGACCTGAACTTGGCTTGTTCTTCGACGGCCGCGTGGCGGAGGACTTCAAGCTCAATTCCGGCACCTGGGTCAGCGTCGGCACCTTGCGCGTCGCCGGCATCGCGGCGCTGGCGCCGCTCGCGCAGGACATCGTCGTCACCGGCCATGGCCGCGACGAGGTGCGCTTTCTGGTGTTCCCGAATCTCGCCGCCTGCCGCGCGCTGGCAGGGTTGCCCGAGAGCGCCGATGCGCGGGAGGTGATCGGCCATCCGGCGGTCCGTTCCGCGATCGGGCGCGGGCTGGCGACGCTGAAGGCGCAAGGCGGCCATTCCTCGGGCCACGCCACCCGCGCACTGCTGCTGGCCGAGCCCGCCTCGGTCGATGGCGGGGAGATCACCGACAAGGGCTACATCAACCAGCGCGCCGTGCTGACGCGCCGCGCCGCAGCGGTGGCGATATTGGAGGCCGACGCCTCGGCCGAGCCGATCGCCTGCGCGGGCTGAGATTGCGGTAGAAAAGGCGGACGTAAGGAAGGCACCAGCGGAAGGTTCCCTCCCCCCTTGCGGGGGAGGGTTAGGGAGAGGGTACCGCTTGCTCCGCTGCCGATCGAACACGAGGACACGCGTTGGTCGGTGAGCCAAGACGTTGATGTGGCGTTGCGCAACGGCTCGAGTTGAACCCCCTCTCCCCAGCCCTCCGCCGCAAGGGGGAGGGAGCCTGAGGAGTGTGCTCGCCTGACCTGATGGCGGCGTCACGTCCCTTCGCTTGCGACCCGACGACGCAGTGCATCACGGATTTTTAGTTGCCATGGCAACTAAGCTGTGCGAGTTTCCGCCCATAGGGCCGGTCAACGGCCACGCGTTTGGGAGGACGATGTTGCGCAGCAGCGCGCGAGCGGCACGCATGGAAGTCCGGGCGAATATCGTGGTGGCGCAGGGCGCCGCCGGCGGTCGCGCCGTCCCGTCAGGTCGTGCTTTGCCCGGTGACGGCGCCGAGATTCTCGTGCAGCCGGCGCAGCAACTCGATCAGCACCTCGCGCTCGTCCTTTTTCAGGCACGCCAGCAGCCGCCGCTCGCGCTCCAGCGCTGCGACGATGACCTTGTCGTGGATGGCGCGGCCGCGCGCGGTCAGCGTGATCGAATGGGTGCGACCGTCGTCCGGCGCGGTGCGGATGGTCAGCAGGCCGCGCTTCTGCAACGCCGCGAGGTTGCGGCTGACCGGCCCCTTGTCGAAGCCGATCACCTGGCAGATCCGGGAGGCGGGAATGCCCGGCTCGATCGCCAGTTGCGAGATGATCCGCCACTCGGTGACGTTGACGCCGAAATTCTTCTGGTAAAATGCGGTGGCGCTGTTCGACAGCTTGTTGCCGATGAAGGTGATGAACGCCGGCACATAGCGATTGAGGTCCAGCAGCGGGCCGTCGCTGGCGTCTGCGGGATCGGCCGGTCTCGGCCGGCGAGGCTTTCGGGGGAGGGGCTGGCTGCTCATCTGTCAAATCATCGCTGCGAAACCGTTCGGGAGCAATAGATATGCGGCCCGTGTTGACAAGATCAAACCTCGGGAGATCCCGATGACTGCAACCGAAGCTGCGTCCGTCCCGCATCTCGACGTCGATCCGTTCGCGCTCGAGTTCTTCGCCGATCCATTCCCGACCCATGAGCGGCTGCGCGAGGCCGGGCCGGTGGTCTATCTCGACAAGTGGAATGTCTATGGCGTGGCGCGCTACGCCGAGGTCCATGCGGTGCTGAACGATCCCGCGACCTTCTGCTCCAGCCGCGGCGTCGGCCTCAGCGACTTTTCCAAGGAGAAGCCGTGGCGGCCGCCGAGCCTGATCCTGGAGGCCGACCCGCCCGCCCATACCCGGACCCGCGCCGTGCTGAGCACGGTGTTGTCGGCGACCGTGATGAAGCAGCTTCGCGGGCAATTTGCCGCCGCCGCGGAGGCCCGCCTCGACGCGCTGCTGGAGAAGCGCCGGTTCGACGCGATCGCGGACCTTGCGGAAGCCTATCCGTTGTCGATCTTCCCGGATGCGCTCGGCCTGAGGCCGGAGGGCCGCGAGCATCTGCTGCCCTACGCCAGTCTGGTGTTCAATGCCTTCGGCCCGCCGAACGAGCTCCGCAAGGAGGCGATCGAGCGCTCGGCGCCACATCAGGCCTATGTTGCCGAGCAATGCCAGCGCGACAATCTCACCCCGGGCGGCATCGGTGCCTGCATCCACGCCCATGTCGATACCGGCGCCATTACCGCGACCGAGGCGCCGCTGCTGGTGCGCTCGCTGCTGTCGGCCGGTCTCGACACGACCGTCAACGGCATCGGCGCCGCCGTCTACTGCCTTGCCCGCTTTCCCGACCAGTTCCAGAAACTGCGCAACGATCCGACGCTGGCGCGCAACGCCTTCGAGGAGGCCGTGCGGTTCGAAAGTCCGGTCCAGACTTTCTTCCGCACCACGACCCGCG
Organism: Bradyrhizobium sp. BR2003; assembly: GCF_009720285.1. Lineage (NCBI taxonomy): Bacteria > Pseudomonadati > Pseudomonadota > Alphaproteobacteria > Hyphomicrobiales > Nitrobacteraceae > Bradyrhizobium > Bradyrhizobium sp. BR2003. The sequence goes on along the minus strand of NZ_SMYJ01000033.1, from coordinate 54,636 downwards.
ACGTCGAGCTCAGTGGGGCCAGCATCGGCGAAGGCGAGAAGGTGCTGATGTTCCTGGCTGCGGCCAATCGCGATCCGCGCCGCTGGGAAGCGCCCGACAGCTACGACATCACGCGCCGCACGTCCGGTCATGTCGGCTACGGTTCGGGCATCCATATGTGCGTCGGCCAGCTCGTCGCCCGTCTCGAAGGCGAGGTGATGCTGGCGGCGCTGGCGCGTCGTGTCGCCAGGATCGAAATATCAGGCGAGCCGAAGCGCCTGTTCAACAACACGCTGCGCGGGCTCAGCAGCCTGCCGGTCGAGATCACGCCGGCCTGACGAGACCCTCAAGACCAGCAAAAGGTCGATTGAGGAAACATGGGAGGGGAGATGATGAGGGGCTTCGGGGTTGGGCGATTGAGGATTGGACTTGCGCTGGCATTGGCCTGCGCCGCGGGGAGCGCACGGGCGGAGATTTCCGGCGACGTGGTCCGCGTCGGCGTGCTCAACGACATTTCCGGCATCTTCCAGGACACCAACGGCATGGGTTCGGTGGAAGCCGCGCGGATGGCCGCGGAGGATTTCAATGGCGGCGGCAAGGGCATCAAGGTCGAGATCGTCTATGCCGATCACCAGAACAAGGCCGACGTGGGATCCGCGATCGCGCGCAAATGGCTCGATGTCGAAGGCGTCGATGCCATCGTCGACGTGCCGAACTCGGCGGTCGGGCTCGCCATCAACACCATCCTGCGCGATAGCCGGATGACGTTCCTGGCGTCGTCGACCGCGAGCTCCGATCTCACCGGCAAGGCCTGCTCGCCGAACACCATTCAATGGGTCAATGACGCCTGGGCCACCGGCAACACCACCGCGGCCGCGATGATGCAGCGCGGCGGCAAGGATTGGTATTTCGTGACCGTCGATTATGCACTCGGCAAAGGCATTGAAGCTGAAGCGACGAACTACATCGAGAAGCACGGCGGCAAGGTGCTGGGCTCCAGCAAGCATCCGCTCGGCACGTCGGACTTCGCGTCTTTCCTGCTCCAGGCGCAGAGCTCGAAAGCAAAAGTCATCGGGCTTGCCAATGCCGGCGGCGACACCATCAACGCAGTAAAGCAGGCGGCCGAGTTCGGCATCCAGCAGGGCGGCCAGACCATGGTGGCGTTCCTGCTGTTCGTGAACGACATCCACGGCATGGGCCTGAAGGTCGCGCAGGGGCTGCAGCTGCTGGAAGCCTTCTACTGGGACATGAACGACGACACCCGCGCGTTCGCCAAACGCTTTGCCGCGCGTCCCGGCATGAACGGCAAGATGCCGAGCGGCAACCAGGCCGGCGTCTATGCCTCGACGCTCGCCTACCTCAACGCCGTCGCCGCCACCGGCAGCGACGACGCCAAGGCGGTGGTGCCGCAGATGAAGACCTTCAAGGGGAAGGACAGACTGTTCGGCGACACCACGATCCGCCAGGACGGCCGCGTCGTCCACCCGATGTATCTGTTCGAGGTGAAGAAGCCGGACGAGTCGAAATACCCCTACGACTATTACAAGCTGATCGCGACCATCCCGGCCGATCAGGCGTTCCGCCCGCTGGCCGACGGCGGCTGCTCACTGGTGAAGTAGCATTGGTGCACGATCACATCCTCCCCTGGAGGGGTCGAGACGAGCGAAGCTCGCTCTGGGATCGGTTCGCATGAAATGCGAACCGAGGCGGGGTGAAGGTCCCTCCAATCGAACAGTACCTGCGTGGAGAGATCACCCCACCCCGGCTCACACCTCGCTTCGCTCGCTGTGAACCGACCCTCCCCCTCCAGGGGAGGGTGAAGCAGTGAGTTTCTCGGCGGATACAGCGTCGGGATGCTATTTCGCTACGCCGCCTTGTTGCTCGCCACTTTTACCCGTCCCAGCATCTCGGCCGCCGTCATCACATGCGCGGTTGAGAATGCGAGGATCGTCAGCGTGGCGCGGTGTACCTCCTCGGCGGACAGCGCGCCCTGGCCGACATCCGGATAGTCGAACGTGCCCGTCGCGTCCGACAGGAAGACGACCTTGTAATTGTGGAACATGGCGTCGCGCGCCGTGGCATGGCAGCAGTTCTCGGTCGTGGTCCCCGAGATGATCACCGTCGTGATGCCCCATTCGCGCAGGATGAGATCGAGATCGGTGGCGAAGAACGCGCTGTAGCGGTGCTTCTTGATGACGTGCTCGCCGGGGGCTGGCGCGAGGTCGTTGAAGATCTCGACGCCCTCGGTGCCGTCGACCAGCGACGACCGGTCGGCGATCGGCGAATAGAGATCGTCATAGAGCCCCATGTCGCTGCCGTCGCGGCGATGCACATGCGCGGTGTAGACGACGCGGATGCCCTTGTCGCGGCAGGCCTTCAGGGTCTGCGCCAGCCGCGGCACCATGGCGGCGGCCTGGGCCGAACGCAGCTTGGCGCCCTCGGCCACGAAATCGTTCTGCATGTCGACGACGATCATGACCGTACGGACGGGATCGATGATTTCGCATTGGTAGCCCATTTGGTGTCTCCTCCTGGTGAGCGACAAATTCTACGCCGGTTCCCGCGATCGTTCTTGGCTGCGCCGGCCAGTCGCTGGCCTCTGCTTGCCAGGACGGAGGGCTGGACGCAGAATATCCCGCTGCCGGGTTGGGCGGGAGCAAGGTCCGATGCAGACCCCAGATCACACAGTCGTCGCGCAAACGCTTGTTGCGCCGGGTGACAGTTTCGACCGCTGGCATCACGTCACCTGCCGCGAATTCTCGCTGACCGAATGCCGCCGCGTCGCCGATGAGGCGTTCCAGGCCTCGATCTCGATCCGCCATCTCGGCCCGCTTGCGATCAACGACATCTGGTCGTCGACGCCGGCCGCCGACCGCATCCGGGTGATGCGCGGCGCGAGCGACGTCCGCAGGGATCCGCGCGACTATTTCATGCTGTGGCTCACGCTGCGCGGCGAGGTCGGCTTTGCACAAGGCGGCCGCGACGTGCGCATGCGCCGGGGCGATCTGATGCTGCATGACCAGGCGCAGCCGTTCACGCTCGAATTCGCCCCGAGCGCGCGCGCGATCATGGTGTCGATCCCGCGGCCGCTGCTGCTCGCGCGCCTGCCGGACGCGCAGCGCCTGACGGCGCGGCGGGTCGGCAACGCGTCGAAAGTGGGAGCGCTGGCGGGATCGCTGATCCGCCGTCTGACGCGGCTCGATGACGCGGCGGGACCCGCGGCGATACGGCTAGGCGCGGCGGCGCTCGATATTTTCGCGACGACGCTGCAGACCGAGCTGACGGACGAAGCGCCCCAGCGCGGCGACGAAAGGCTCATGCGGGTCAAGGCCTACATGCTGGCCAATCTCGACGATCCCGGGCTCGATCTCGATGCGATCGCCAACGCGCAGAACATGGCGCCGCGCACGCTCAATCGCCTGTTCGCGCGTGAAGGCACGACGCCGATCCGCTGGTTGTGGCAGCAGCGCCTCGCCGGCGCCTATCAGGCGCTGGCCGAGCGGCGCTTCAGCCATGTCACCGATGCCGCGCTGAGCTTCGGCTTCAGCGACGTCTCGCATTTCAGCCGCGCCTTCAAGACCGCGTTCGGCCGCTCGCCGCATCAGGTGATGGGGTGAGAATGCGTACAGCGCTGAGAGGCCAAGACAGATTGTTATTCGTCATCCCCGCGCAAAGGCTTTGCCTTTGTCGCCGGAGGTGCGAGCCATGTGGCGCAATTGCGGCGCTGAGCGAGCCTCGAAGGATGTACGGCCACTAGCGGGGCCGTCGATCCTTCGAGACGCGCTTCGCGCTCCTCAAGGACGACGGATAACAGGATGGCGCAGTGCCGAGTCGCCTACTGCGCCACCTTGCTGCTGCCTTGCGTGATCAGCCGCGCGGCGCGCTGGTCGCGGGTGTGGATCCAGAGCCAGTTCATCGCCACCGCGATCCGATGGCGCACGCCGATCAGGAAGTAGATGTGGGCGAGACCCCAGATCCACCATGCCAGCGAGCCGCGCAGCTTGAGCCAGCCGAAATCGATCACCGCCTTCTTCTTGCCGATCTGGGCGAGGCTGCCGGCATGCTTGTAACGGAACGGCGGCAACGTCTTGCCGTCCAGCCGGGCCTTGATCAGTGCGGCGACGTAGCGCCCCTCCTGCTTGGCGGCCGGCGCGATGCCGGGCACCGGATTGCCGTCGGGGCCCTTGATCGTGACGGTGTCGCCGATCGCGAAGACATCGGGGTGGCCCGGCACGGTGAGATCGGGCTCGACCTGCAGCCGATGGGCGCGATCGGCCGGCGCGTTCAGCCACTCGGCGGCGCGTGAGGCGCGCACGCCGGCGGCCCACACGATGGTGCGCGCCTCCAGCCGCTTGCCGCCGAACACCACGCCGTCGGCCGAGCATTCGGTGACCGGCTCGCCCAGCATCACCTCGACGCCGAGCTTTTCCAGCGACGCCTGCGCATAGGCCGAGAGATCGTCGGGAAATCCTGCCAGCACGCGCGGGCCGGCCTCGATCAGCACCACGCGCGCCTTGCGCGTGTCGATGTGACGGAAATCTTGCGGCAGCGTGTCCTTGGCGAGGTCGGCGATGGTGCCGGCCATCTCGACGCCGGTCGGCCCGGCGCCGATGATGACGAAGGTCAGCAGCGCCGCGCGCTTGTCCGGATCGGTCTCGCGCTCGGCGCGTTCGAAGGCGACCAGGATGCGCCGCCGCAGCGTGGTCGCGTCCTCCAGCGTCTTCAGGCCGGGCGCGAACGGCTCCCATTCGTCATGGCCGAAATAGGCGTGGCGCGCGCCGGTGGCGAGGACCAGCGTGTCGTAGGGAATGCTGCCGCCGTCGTCGAGCTGCACCTGCTTCGCCGCGGCGTCGACGCCGCAGACATTGGCGAACAGCGTCGTCACCTCGGGCCGGTCGCGCAGCAGATAGCGGATCGGCCAGGCGATCTCGCTGGTGGCAAGCGAAGCGGTCGCGACCTGATAGAGCAGCGGCTGGAACAAATGGTGGTTGCGGCGGTCGATCAGGGTGATCTCGACCGGCGCGCCCGCGAGACCGAAGGCGGCTTCCAAGCCGCCGAAGCCGGCGCCGACGATCACCACGCGATGAGGTTTGGCCGGCGCTTGCGTCATCAGATGTCGCTCTCGGTTTCGAACGGCTTCGTCGTTTGATTATGTATTCATTCGCAGCCTCATTCCAACACGAAATGCCCGATCGCCCGATAGCAAAACCCAATCGCCGCAAGCTTCACGCATCCTGCGGCGCGGCCGCGACGACGGCCCGCCGCCGCATCGGCAGGAACAGTCCCGCGACCGCGCCGGCGAACGACAGCGTTGCGGCAAGGCTCATCGCCGACGCGAAGCCGTTTGCGAAATGTCCGGATGAATCGGCCGCGCCATTGGCGGCAAAGCTCGCCACCAGCGCCGCGATGCCGAACATGCCGCCGAGGAAGCGGCCCATGTTGAAGACGCCCGACGCCTTGCCGATGTCGGTGACGGCGACCGCGCCCAGCACCGCATTCTGCGCGGCCGGCATCGCCATCGACACGCCGACGCCGGCGAGCACCAGCGGCGCGACCAGCGCCGAATAGGGCACTGTGGGACTCACGATCTCGCTGATCCAGCCGAGCCCGATCGCCTGCATCAAGAGGCCAGTGACAACCAGCGTGCGCTCGCCGAACCGGTTGACGGCGGCGCCGGCGATCGGCGCGGTGACGAACAGCGTCGCCGTCCACGGCAGCAAACGAAGCCCGGCGCCGAAGGCGTCGAAGCCGAGCGCGATCTGCAGGAACTGCGGCAGCAGGAACAGCACGCCATACATCGCGGCGTAGAACAGCACGCTTGCGGCCATGCCGGATGCAAACGGCCGTGCCGCGAACAGCCGCATCGGCACCATCGGGCTTGTCGCGCGCAGCTCCCACAGCACGAACATCGCCGCCAGCGCGACGCCGGCGATCAGCGCGCCCGAGACTTCCGTGCTGGCCCAGCCGACGCCGTTGCCGCGCAGCAGGCCCCAGACCAGCGCCAGCGCCGCGAGCGCGACCAGCGCGAGGCCGGCGATGTCGAGCGGCGCAGTCGGCCCAAAGCTTTCGCGCAGGCGGGCGATCACGAGGGCGATCGCGACGAGGCCGATCGGCAGGTTGATCCAGAAGATCCAGCGCCAGCCGAGATGCTCGGTGATGAAGCCGCCGATCGCGGGGCCGATGATCAGCGCGCATCCGGTGATGCCGCTGAAAATGCCGAGCGCGCGGGCGCGTTCCTCGCGGCCGAAGGCGCCGCTCAGGATCGCCATCGCCGGCGGCATCACCAGTGCCGCGCCCGCGCCCTGCAGGGCACGGGCGGCGATCAGGGCCGCGGCGTTGCCGGCCAGCGCGCAGGCCGCGGACGCCACGACGAACAGGCCGATCCCGGATACGAACATCCTGCGCCGCCCGAACCGGTCGCCGAGCGCCGCGCCGGTCAGCAGCAGCACCGCGAAGGTCAGATTGAAGGCGTTGACGGTCCACTGCAGCGTTTCCACCCGGCTTCCGAAATCGGTGCGGATGGTCGCGAAGGCCGTGGTCATGATCATGGCGTCCAGCGCCATCATGAAGGATGCCAGCGCGGTGAGGCCGAGCACCCAGCGCTGTTCGGCGCGCTGCTGAGGGGTCTGCATGGTCGTTCTCCGTTGCCGCGCCGCGAGGTTGCGGCGCGCTTCGCCGGCAAGGACGAAGCGGGACGGGCAAAGGATGCGGCCGAAATTTATTTTTGCCGGACCGCATCCTTTGGCGGTTCGCGAACGTCCTTGGGTCTGACGCGGTCGGTTCAGGCCGCAGAACCAGGCCAAGGAGGCTGCGATGAGACGGACCCTGATCAGGTACAAGGCGAAGCCGGAGATGGCGGAGAAGAATGCCGCGCTGGTGTCGGCCGTGTTCGCCGAGCTGAAGGCGGCCAAACCGGACGGCGTGCGCTATCTGACCCTGCGGCTGGAGGACGATACCTTCATCCACATGGTCGAGACCGCGGCCGAAGACGGCTCGAGCCCGATCCCGAAACTGGCCGCGTTCCAGGCGTTCCAGGACGGCATCCGCGATCGTTGCGCCGAGCCGCCACTGGTTCGCAGTGCGGTGATTGTCGGGAATTATCGTATGCTGGATGAGCCGTGAACCGACACGGGTTGAACCGGCGGGCAGTGCACCGATCTGGCGGAGCCATTATGACGTCACCACACCAAGCGCCGGCCGCGACCGACGTCGACGCGCTCCTGGCGGCGATGCGGCCAAGGCTGCATCGCTACTGCGCCCGCATGGTCGGATCCGTCATCGACGGCGAGGATGTGTTGCAGGACGCGCTGATCAAGGCGGTGGAAGCCTTCGGGTCCGCCGCGCCGATCCAGAATCCGCAAGCCTGGCTGTTCCGGATCGCGCACAACACCGCGCTCGATTTCCTCAGGCGGCGCAGCCGCCAGGAAGCGCTCCACGCGCCGGAGGAGGTGGACATGATGGCCGGAGAGCTCAATGACGTCAGCCGCCGCGAGATCGCCGCGACCGGCCTGCGCACCTTCATGCGCCTGCCGGTGGCGCAGCGTTCCAGCGTGATCCTGATGGATGTGCTCGGCTGCTCCTTGCAGGAGATCTGCGGCATCATGGATTTCAGCCTGCCCGCGGTGAAAGCCGCGCTGCACCGTGGACGCACGCAGTTGCGCGAGTTTGCCAGCGAACCGGACGATGCGCCGCGGCCCGGCCTGTCGCCGGCCGACCGCGTCAGGCTCAATGCCTATGTCAGCCGCTTCAACGCCCGCGACTTCGACGCCATCCGCGCCATGATTGCCGATGACATCAGGCTCGAGCTCGTCAACCGGACACGGCTGAACGGCAAGGCCGAGGTGTCGCGCTACTTCGGCAATTATTCGAAGATCGACGACTGGCACCTGGTGACCGGACAGGTCGAGGGACGCCCCGCGATCCTGGTGTTCGAACCGAACGCTTTGGGCGCGCCGCCGAGATCGTTCATGCTGCTCGACTGGTCGGCCGACAAGGTCGCGACGATCAGGGATTTCCGCCACGCGCCCTATGCGATCGACGGCGCCGAATGGGCGGTGGATCAAGGCTGACCGCCGATCACCGCTTGGCGCAGCGACCACGCCACAAACTCAGTGTCGTCCCGGCCTCCGAGCTTGGACCCATAACCACGAATGGCGATTGATGTGCGGTGCTGGGGCCACAGCTTGCTTCGACAACTTAAGCCTATGGGTCCCTGCTTTCGCAGGGACGACGATGGAGAGAGCGCGCGCTAGACTAGCGCGTCTTTCCACCGAATTCGCCGTTGGCGATCCGCGCGATACGGCTGCCGCCTGCGGCCGGTGCGCTGTTTCGTTGGAACAGGCCGTCGCCACTGCCGTTGCTCGGCAATGGCGGCGGTTCCTCGAAATAGCCGCCGCTCCGCCAGACCAGCAGGACGATGTTCATCGCGCCATTGACGGCGGCGCCGACCACCGTTTCGGTGTGCTGAAAGGTCAGCGCATATTCGGGAAATCGTCCGGCGATGGCCTTGTCGAGCACGAGGAGGGCGATCCATGCCGCCATCACGCAGACCGGATCCCATCCCATGTCGCGCACCCGCATCGATTGCAGCATGAAGCAGATGACGAGCATGCCGTAGAAGGCAATGACCAGCACGGGGTTGCTCGATGCCTGCGCCAGCAGCACGTCCATCCGGCCGCTCGCCGGTGCGTTGCCCGTGACGCCGTAGACCAGCATCACAAAGCCGAAGCCCACCACCAGGGTGCAGAAGAAGAAAGCCAGTCGGCCCATCCGGGCATTGAAGCCGAAGATGTAATTCAGCATGTGACGCACCCCTTTGGCGGCAGCGTCGGCCAGGGATGCTTTCCGGACCATGAAGCCAGCAGGCGCTTGCCGGCCTGTGGTTTCCGGGTGCTTTACCGGATCGTTAAAGCCTGCCGCAGTGCGGGCGTGGGTCGGTGCAAACGGCCGGCGCCTGCGACAATCGTTGCCCACGCAACCGGCATTATATTTCTTGCCATGGTCGATTTGGACGAATTATGATGCAAGGTGCTGGGGTATGCGCCGAAGGTTCTAAGTCAGCGCCGTCGGTTCATGCTTGCTGCAGACTTGCGATATCGCGCACAAAATACGTCACAGAACGACGCGCGCAAAGCGTGACCCCCGGGCCCTCGTGATCGAGCCTGGCGGGATCTTTGGTTGAGGAGGGGAGTGAATATGAAAAAGGCATTTTGGCTGGCAGGCGCCATGGCTGTGGCGCTGGCGCAGCCTGCGATAGCGGCTGACAGCGTCAAGATCGGCTTCGTCTCGACCTTCAGCGGTCCGACCGCCGTGATCGGCAACGACATGCGCAATTCCTTCGAGCTCGCACTCGACCATCTCGGCCGCAAGATCGACGGCAAGCCGGTCGAGGTGATCTACGAGGACGACCAGCAGAAGCCCGATGTCGGCAAGCAGAAGACCGAGAAGCTGGTGCAGTCCGACAAGGTCGACTTCATCGTCGGCTACATCTGGTCGAACGTGCTGCTGGCTTCGCTGAAGACCGCGGTCGATTCGAAGACCTTCCTGATCTCGGCCAATGCCGGTCCGTCGCAGCTCGCCGGCGAACTGTGCTCGCCTTACGTGTTCTCGACCTCATGGCAGAACGACCAGACCCCGCAGGCGGTCGGCACCTACATGAACCAGAAGGGCGTCAAGTCGGTGTTCCTGATCGGCCCGAACTATGCCGCGGGCAAGGACATGCTGGCCGGCGTCAAGAGCACGTTCAAGGGCCAGGTGGTCGGCGAGGAATATACGGTGTGGCCGAGCCAGCTCGACTTCTCCGCCGAGCTCACCAAGGCGAAGAACTCGAAGGCCGAGTCGATCTTCGTGTTCTATCCGGGTGCGGCCGGCGTGCAGTTCCTGAACCAGTATGCGCAGGCCGGCATCAAGCAGCAGATTCCGCTCTACACCGCCTTCACGATAGACGAATTGTCGCTGCCGCTGCAAAAGGACAATGCGCTCGGCGTTCCCGGCGCGCAGCAATGGGTCAACGACCTGCCCAACGAGGAAAACAAGAAGTTCGTCGCCGACTACCGCAAGAAGTATCCGGGCCTGCGCCCGACCTTCTACGGCGCGCAGTCTTACGACGCTGCCAACCTCATCAACAGCGCCGTGGTCGCGGTGAAGGGCGACCTGACGAAGAAGGACGCGATGAAGGCCGAGATGGAGAAGGTGAACTTCAAATCGGTGCGCGGACCGTTCAAGTACGGCAACAACCACATTCCGATCCAGAACTTCTACCTGCAGGACGTGGTCAAGGACGCCGAGGGCCAGCTGTCGCTGAAGACGGTCGCGACCATCGTCAAGGACGACCAGGATCGCTTCCACGACAAGTGTCCGATGAAATAACTCTTGGGCGATCTTGGCCCAAGCCTTGCTTTCCATTCACCTCGCCCCGCTCTTGCGGGGAGAGGTCAATCGCGAAGCGATTGGGTGAGGGGCTCTTTCCGCGAGCTCGATTCGTGGAGATGGCCCCTCACCCCAATCCTCTCAGGGCGAGCTTTGCTCGTCCCGGCCCCGCAAGAGCGGGGCGAGGGAGAACCCGCAACGTGCAAATGCGGCGGCGTGCTCGCGCTGCCGCTGTTTCATTTAAAGGTGACGTAGCCTCACGATGTATCTCGTCGTCGAACAACTGCTGAACGGCCTGCAATTCGGCCTCCTGCTGTTCCTGCTGGCGGCCGGACTGACGCTGGTGTTCGGCATCATGGACTTCGTCAATCTGGCCCACGGCTCGCTTTACATGATGGGCGCCTATTTCGCGGCGACCTTCGTGGCCTGGACCGGCAGCTTCGTGCTCGGCGCGCTGATGGCGCTGGGTGCCACGCTGTTGCTCGGCATCGTGCTGGAATATGTCGCGCTCAGGCATCTCTATGGCCGCGACCATCTCGACCAGGTGCTGGCGACGTTCGGCCTGATCCTGTTTTTCAACGATGCCGTCCGGCTGATCTGGGGCCCGGCCGGCCTCGCGCTGCCGCTGCCGGCCTGGCTCACCGTGCCGGTGCAGATCATTCCCGGCGTTTACTATCCGGCCTACCGCCTCATGATCATCGTGGTCGCGCTGGCGGTCGCAGCGATGCTCTATCTCGTCGTGATGCGCACCCGCATCGGCATGCTGATCCGCGCCGGCGCCTCCAACCGCGAGATGATCGGGGCGCTCGGCATCAATATCAAGCTGCTGTTCACGCTGGTGTTCGGCCTTGGCGCGGCGCTCGCCGGGCTCGCCGGGCTGATGCAGGCGCCGATCCTCACCGTGCAGATCGGCATGGGCGAGAACATCCTGATCCTGGCCTTCGTCATCATCGTGATCGGCGGCATCGGCTCGATTCGCGGCGCGTTCATGGCCGCGATCTTCGTCGGCATCATCGACACGATGGGCCGCGCCTTCCTGCCCGACCTGCTGCGCAAGGTGCTGAGCGGGGCGGCGGCGTCCACTGCGGCGCCGGCGCTGTCCTCGATGCTGATCTACCTCCTGATGGCCATCATCCTTGTGCTGCGGCCCGAGGGGCTGTTCCCGGCGGCCAAACGATGACGGGAAAGCTCAACGTCTCCAATGCGGTCGCGGCGCTGCTGTGTGCCGCCCTGATCCTGCTGCCGCTCTATTCGGCGGCCACCGGCAATATCTTCATCCTCACCCTGTTCACCCGGATCGTGATCTTCGCGCTCGCCGCCGCGAGCCTCAATCTGATCATGGGCTATGGCGGCATGATGAGCTTCGGCCATGCCGCCTATCTCGGCATCGGCGGCTATGCCGTCGGCATCCTCGCCGCCGAGGGCATCGGCTCCGGCTTCATCCAGTGGCCGGTGGCGCTCGCCGTCTCGGCGCTGTTTGCGCTGCTGATCGGCTCGCTCTCGCTGCGCACCCGCGGCGTCTACTTCATCATGATCACGCTGGCCTTTGCGCAGATGGCCTACTACATCGCCTCGGCGCTGTCGCGCTACGGCGGCGACGACGGGCTCACCGTCTACAAGCGCAGCGATTTCGCCGGTCTGATCAACCTGTCGGATCGCAACCAGTTCTACTACCTCTGCCTGGCCTGCCTGTTCGGCGGCCTCTATCTGATCTGGCGCATCGTCAATTCGCGCTTCGGTCTCGTGGTGCAGGGCGTCCGCTCCAACGAGCAGCGCATGCAGGCAATCGGCTTCCATGCCAACCGCTACCGACTGGTCTGTTTCGTGATATCAGGCACGATCTGTGGCCTCGCCGGCGCGCTGCTTGCCAACAACACCGATTTCGTCAGCCCCGCGGTGATGTACTGGACCCGCTCCGGCGACCTCATGGTGATGGTGATCCTCGGCGGCATGGGCTCGCTGTTCGGTCCCGTCATCGGCGCGATCGTCTATCTCCTGCTCGAGGAGCTGCTGTCGCAGTTCACCGAATATTCGGGGCTGATCCTCGGTCCGGTGCTGCTTCTGATCGTGCTGTTCGCGCGCGGCGGCATCATGGGCCTGCTCGGGAGGATGCGCCGTGGTTGATTCCTTGCCTGATCCCTTGCTCCGCGTCGACAATCTGGTCCGCCGCTTCGGCGGCATCACCGCGACCGACAACCTCTCGATGCAGGTGGTGCCGGGTGAGCTGCACGCGATCATCGGCCCCAACGGCGCCGGCAAGACCACGCTGATCAGCCAGCTCACCGGGCAGGTGATGCCGAACTCCGGCACCATCCGCTTTGCCGGCCGCGACGTCACGAACCTGCCGTCCTACAAGCGCAGCCGGCTCGGGCTGGCGCGCTCGTTCCAGATCACCTCGCTGCTCAAGGACTTCTCCGCGATCGACAATGTCGCGCTGGCGGCGCAGGCGCATGACGGCCACTCGTTCCGCTTCTGGGGCAATGCGCGCAAGGAGCGGCATTTGCGCGAATCCGCGCGCGCGGCGCTCGATCGCGTCGGCCTCGGCGCGCGCGCCGATATCGTGGTCTCGCAATTGAGCCATGGCGAGCAGCGCGAGCTCGAGCTCGCGGTCGCGCTTGCCACCAGGCCGCAGCTGTTGCTGCTGGACGAGCCGATGGCCGGGCTCGGCGTCACCGAATCGGCGCGGATGGTCGCGCTGCTGAAGGAGCTGCGCAAGGAAGTCACCATCGTGCTGGTCGAGCACGACATGGAGGCGGTGTTTGCGCTGGCCGACCGCATCACCGTGCTGGTCTATGGCCGCGTCATCGCCTGCGACGTGCCGGACGCGATCCGCAAGCACGAAGAGGTCAAGCGCGCCTATCTCGGCGAACAGCACGCGGTGACGCGCCATGGCTGAAACACTGCTTGAAGTGGATGGCATCGTGACTTGCTATGGCTTGAGCCAGGTGCTGTTCGGCCTGTCGCTCAAGATCAAGTCGGGCGAGATGGTCGCACTGATGGGCCGCAACGGCATGGGCAAGACCACGACGATCCGCTCGATCATGGGCCTGACGCCGGCGCGATCAGGCGCCATCCGCTTCGCCGGCGAGGCGGTGCGCGGCCTGCCGTCCTACAAGATCGCAAAGCTCGGCATCGGCCTGGTGCCGGAAGGCCGCCAGATCTTCCCGAACCTCACGGTGCGCGAAAATCTCGTCGCCGCGTCAGGCAATCGCCTCGGTGCCTCCGATCCGTGGACCATCGACAAGATCCATGCGCTGTTTCCGCGGCTCGCCGAACGGTCAGGCAATATGGGCGTCACGTTGTCCGGCGGCGAGCAGCAGATGCTTGCGATCGGCCGCGCGCTGATGACCAATCCGAAATTGCTGATCCTCGACGAGGCGACCGAAGGCCTTGCGCCTCTGATCCGCGACGAGATCTGGAGCTGCCTGTCGATGCTGAAGGGACGCGGGCAGTCTGTGCTGGTGATCGACAAGAACGTCGGAAACCTCGCCCGCATCGCCGACCGCCACTACATCATCGAGCGCGGCCGCACGGTATGGAGCGGCACCAGCGAACAGCTGCTCGCCGAGCCGGACCTGCAGCACAAGTATCTCGGGATTTAGCGGTCTCCGTCATTCCGGGGCGGCGGAGCGCGAACCCGGAATCTCGAGGTTCCGGGTTCGATGCTTTGCATCGCCCCGGAACGACAATACCCTCATTCAAAACATCTCGAAATATTCGCGGTGCTCCCAGTCCGACACTTCGGCCTGGAAGCGTTCGATCTCCGCGTTCTTGATGAAGACGTAATAGTCCACGAACTCCGGCCCCAGCGCCTGACGGAAGAACGGATCGTCGTCGAGCGCGAACACGGCCTCGCGCAGCGATTTCGGCAGCAGCGCGGCCTTGGTCTCGTAGGGCGTGTCGGCGGACGGGCCAGGGTCGAGCTTGCGGTCGACGCCATCGAGGCCGGAAAGAATTTGCGAAGTCATATAGAGATACGGATTCGCCGCCGGCTCGCCGATCCGGTTCTCCAGCCGCGTTGCCGGATCATTCGTGCCGCCGAGCACGCGGATCATCACGCCGCGATTGTCGCGGCCCCAGATCGCGCGGTCCGGCGCCAGCGAATAGGAGCGGTAGCGTTTGTAGCCGTTGATAGTCGGCGTCGTGAACACGGTCGAGGCCCGTGCGTGCGTGATCAGGCCCGCCAGCCAGGCGCGGCCGAGTGCGCTGAGCGGCTCGCCCGTCTCCTTGGCCATGAAGGCGTTCTCGCCACTCCCGCGCGACACCAGCGACTGGTGCAGGTGCCAGCCGCTCGCGAACACGTTCGGCAGTTTCGGCCGGCACATGAAGGTCGCATGATAGCCGTGGCGGCGCGCGATCTGTTTCACCGCCGAACGAAACAGCACCATGGTGTCGGCGGGCGCGAGCCCGACCGTCGGCGCGAAGGTGAATTCGCACTGGCTCGGGCCGAACTCGACCTCGACCGAGCGCAGCGGCAGGTCGAGCGCGATGATGTCGCGGCGGATGATCTCGAGTGCCGGCTCCATCAGGTCGTAGCGCTGCTCGGTGAGATACTGATAGCCGTGCGACAGCAGGCTGACCGACGGCGGCCGTCCGGGCTGGCCGGCATCCTCCGGCGCCATATGGGCGTCGTCGAGCTTGAACAGATGGAATTCGACCTCGAGGCCGGCGACGAAATCGTAGCCGCGGCCGGCGAGTTGATCGAGCACCTTGCGATAGAGGTTGCGGGTCGCGAACGGCACCGGCCGGCCGTCGCTGAAATAGAGGTCGCAGAGCAGCCAGCCGGTGTTTTGCGCCCAGGGCAGCACGCGGAACGTGGTGGGGTCGGCGACCATCAGCACGTCGGCCGCGCCCTCCATCTCCTTCATGCCGAAGCCGCCGCCGGATGTGAACACCGGAAACACCGTCTTGTGCGAGGTGTCCTTGGCGAGCATCGTCGTGGTGATCGAGCAGCCGCCCGCCAGCGAGCGCACCGCTTCGCCGGCGATCAGCGTCTTGCCGCGCAGGATGCCGTGCTGGTCGGGGAACGACAGGCGGATGACTTCGAGGTTCTTCTCCTCGACGATGCGGCGGAGGCGTTGTGCGGCCTCCTTCTGTTCATCCGACCACAGGCCGTGACGCTCGACGAAACTCACCGCGTCGCTCCTTTGTTACGTCCCGCTCTTCGCGGGGCCGGGACGAGCAAAGCTCGCCCTGAGAGGGCCGGGGCGAGGGGCTCTCTCCGCCGTTTCGATCTATCGATAGACCTGTACCCCCTCACCCGGATCGCTGACGCGATCCGACCTCTCCCCGCAAGCGGGGCGAGGTGAAGGATATCGTGCTGCGTCACCGAAACCATCATCACTCCGCCGCCGTCAGATGCTGCACCTTGCCGGCGATCTCGCGCGGCACGGGGGCGGCCCATGGCGCGCCGCGGCGGCGCTTGACGTCGACCTCCATCCAGTAGAGCTCCCAGCCCTGGGTCGGCCCGATGCCGTCCATCGTGGCCGGGCCTTGGATGCTGCGTGCGGAGGCCTCGTCGAGGAACAGCATCGGCTTCTCGCCGCCTGCAACCTTCTCGATCTCCTGTCGCAGCAGGCGACGGTACTGCACGATTGCTTTGTCGCTCTGGCCGAGATGCTCGTTGGTGCGGTCCTGGATCGCCCCCATCGATTCCACCGCCCACTGGTCATGCACGTTGATGTCGGTGCCCATGCCGGTATAGGTCTCGGTCGCCTGCTCGTGCGGGTCGAAGCCGTAATCGTTGCTCTTGTTCTTGCGCGACTTGTAGTCGGGCAGCGTATAGAGCTCGAGCCGCTGGTCGCGCATCTTCTGCTTGTCGACAGGCGCCGCGTAGCTCGTGAAGATCGCATACCAGTAGCAGTTCTCGTCATCGACCGGCACGTGCCACTGCGTGATCGTCATCTCCGTCGACATCGGGATGACGAAGCCGTGCGGGAACAGCTGGTTGGTGACGCGCACATGGGTGCGCTCCGCGTCGAGCTCGCGCAGCGCAATCAGGCGCAGGCCATATTCGGTGTGCTCGACATTGATGATCGGCCGGTCATATTCGCGCAGGATCTTGGTCATCGGCATGTCGCTGCCGGCCGAGGCACCGCGGAATTGCTTGCCGTAAGCGGCCGAGGTGTCCTCGTCCTCGAAGAAGCGATGCAGATAGGAGGCGTGCGCCGGATCGATGCCGACCTCGAGCGCCTGTAGCCAGTTGCAGTTCATGTGGCCCTTGAACGCGAACGTGTGGCTGCCGGGCGCGACGAAGCAGTCGAGCTCCGGAAACGCGGGCGGGGCGCCTTCGCCCAGATAAGCCCACAGGATGCCGCTCTTCTCGACCACGGGATAGGAGCGCTGTTTGATGCCCTTGCAGAGCTGCGAGCCGGCCGGCTCCGCCGGAGTCTCGATGCACTGGCCGCTCGTATCGAACAGCCAGCCATGGAAGGCGCAGCGCAGCCCGCCATTCTCGAGCCGGCCGAAGGCGAGGTCGGCGCCGCGATGCGCGCAGTGGCGATCGATCAGTCCGTAGCTTCCGTCCTCGCCGCGGAACACAACCAGGTTCTCGCCGAGCAGCCGCACCGGCCGAACCGGGCGCGGTCCTTCCAGCTCGTCGACCAGTGCCGCCGGCTGCCAGTAACTCCGCATCAGCTTGCCGCACGGGTCCTTGCGGCCGGTGCGGGTGATCAGATCGTTCGCTTCCTGGCTCATCATGGCGGCGTCTCCCGAATTTGGATTTGTTCGCCTATTGAACGAATGTGCGAATTATGCCATGCCTATTTTGGACAGCAAGCGCAATTTTTGAACCGTTCAAAAGCCGAGCCTCATGCCCAAGCTGAAACGGACCGGTCAGGACGAGCGCGCCACCGATTTCGTCGAGGCGCTCGATCGCGGCCTGCGCCTGCTGCAGGTGTTCGGCACCGTGTCTGGCCCGGCAACGCTGAGCGATCTGGCGCGTGCCGCCGACCTGCCGCGCGCCACCGCGCGCCGCATCCTGTTCACGCTCGCGCATGGCGGCTTCGTTGCCACCGACGGCAAGCTGTTCACCTTGACGCCGCATGTGCTGACGCTGGCGGGCTCGTTCTTGCAATCCAACCAGGTGGTGACGGTGCTGCAGCCGGTGCTCGATCGCATCGCGACGGCAGCGCAGGAGATCGCCTCGCTCGCACTGCTCGACGGCGACGACGTCGTGTTCGTGGCGCGCTCGAGCCCGACGCGGGTGTTTTCCGCCGGTCTCGACATCGGCTACCGGCTGCCGGCCTTCTGCACCTCGGTCGGCCGTGCGATGCTCGGCCGGCTCACCGACGCCGAGCTCGCGGCGCGGCTGAAGACGATGCGCCGCGATCCGGTGACGCCGCAGACCGTCACCGATCCGAAGAAGCTGCTCACCACCATCATCGCCGATCGCGCGCAGGGCTACTCACTGGTCGACCGCGAGGCTGAGCCGCATTTCCGCTCCATCTCGGTGCCGGTGCACCGCTACGACGGCACCATCGTCGCCGCCATCAACATGGGCGCGCATGTCGATCGCGTGCCGGCCAAGGAATTGATCGACCGCTTCCTGCCGCTGCTGCGGGAGGGGGCAAGGGATGTGAAGAGCCGGCTGCTGTAGCGGCGCGAGTTTGGTCGAGCAGTTGCGGCATCGGAATTGCGATTCCCTCTCCCGCGTGCGGGGGAGGGCTAGGGTGGGGGCTCTCTCCGCGAGTCATATCGTGGAGAGAGCCCCCACCCGGATCGCATCTATCGATGCGTTCCGACCTCCCCCGCAAGCGGGAGAGGTGCAGCGAGACTGCGGTTCGACGGATTGAACGTTACGAGCGGCGTTACAACGCCACGCTGCGCAGGCCGAAGCTGCGCGCCTCGTTCTGCAGCACCGGCCGCACCGAATCGATCAGCCGCGCGGCGGCTGCGTCGACGGAGAGGCCGGCGGTGTCGACCACGGCAGAAGCACGGGCGTAGAGCGGCTCGCGGCTGACCAGGATGTTGCGCAATTCGGCCATCGCCGAGCGGTCGTCGGCCATCGGGCGCAGATCGCCCTGGCGGCGCACGCGCGCCATGTGCTCTTCCGGCTCGGCCTTCAGCCAGATCGTGTAGAACGACGACAGGATCAGGTCGAAGGTCAGCGCCTCGGAGACGATGCCGCCGCCAGTCGCCAGCACCATCAATTCCTTCCGCGCCAGCAGCTGCGTCAGCGCGGCCTGCTCCATGCGACGAAAGCCTTCCTGGCCGTACAGCGCGATGATCTCGGCAACCGAGAGGCCGTTCTGCGCCTCGATCTCCTTGTTGAGCTCGACAAAGCTCCAGCCGATCTTCTTCGCCAGCATCCGCCCGAGCGTGGTCTTGCCGGCGCCGCGCAGGCCGATCAGCGCGATCCCGGAGAAGGAGGCGCGGCGCGGCGCCAGCGGGCTGCTGCCGGCGAGCATGTCCTTGGCCTGCGCGATCTGGTTCGGCGACGCCTTGCGCAGGAGATCGCGGATGACGGCCCAGTCCGGCACGGGCTCGCTGGAGGGGATCAGGTCCTCAAGATGCGCACCCATCGCGCCTGCGACACGGCGCAGCAGCACGATCGAGACGTTGCCTTTGCCGCTTTCGAGCTGCGCGATGTAGCGTTCGGAAATGCCGGAAACCTTGGCGAGCACCTTGCGCGACATGCCGCGCAGCGCGCGCATGGTGCGCACGCGCTGGCCGAGCTGTTCGAGGAAGTCGGTTTCCGGGTCGTTGGCTGCGGTCATGATCCCTGTGCGACACGCGGTCCTGACTGAATCAGACCGAGTTTCTAGGAAACATAGTGCCGATAAGGATTGACAGCAAGCCAACGTAGTGGCTTTGTATGAATTATAATTCTTAAATTCACAGGAGAGGGAAGCGTGGCACGTCCGGGTCCGGGGAGCGGAGCATGACTTACAACGCGGTCTCCTGGCTGCTCGACCGCAATGTCGATGAAGGCCGCGGCGACAAGGTCGTGTTCGACGATACGGTGTCGCAAATCACCTATGGCCAGTTGCAGCAGCAGACCCGCCGCGTCGGCAATATGCTGCGCCGGCTCGGCGTCCGCCGCGAAGAGCGGGTCGCCATGATCATGCTGGACACGGTCGACTTCCCGATCGTGTTCCTCGGCGCGATCCGCGCCGGCGTGGTGCCGGTGCCGCTCAACACGCTGCTGACCGCGGAGCAGTATGGCTACATCCTCGGTGATTGCCGGGCCCGCGTGCTGTTCGTGTCGGAGGCGCTGCTGCCGGTCGTGAAGGACATCATCGCGCGCATGCCCGATCTCGAGCATGTCGTGGTCTCCGGCAAGGACGCGCATGGTCACAAGAGGCTATCGGACGAGATCGCGCGCGAGAGCGACGTGTTCGCGACCGCGCCGACCCATGCCGACGAGCCGGCATTCTGGCTCTATTCGTCGGGCTCGACCGGCATGCCGAAGGGCGTGCGCCATCTGCATTCCAATCTCGCGGCGACCGCGGAGACCTACGCCAAACAGGTGCTCGGGATCCGCGAGGATGATGTCGGCCTCTCGGCGGCAAAGCTGTTCTTCGCCTACGGGCTCGGCAATGCGCTGACCTTCCCGATGTCGGTCGGCGCCACCACGGTACTGAACTCCGAGCGGCCGACGCCGGCGGTGATGTTCGCGCTGCTGAACAAATATCATCCCAGCATCTTCTTCGGCGTGCCGACCCTGTTCGCGGCGATGCTCAACGACGAAGCGATGAAGGCGCAGTCCGGCGGCAATCGCCTGCGCGTCTGCACCTCGGCGGGCGAGGCATTGCCGGAATCGGTCGGCAATGCCTGGAAGACGCGGTTCGGCGTCGACATTCTCGACGGCGTCGGCTCGACCGAGCTCTTGCACATCTTCCTGTCGAACGCGCCCGGCGACATCAAATACGGCTCGTCCGGCCGTCCGGTGCCCGGCTACAAGGTGCGGCTGGTCAACGAGCTTGGTGCCGACGTCGCGGACGGCGAGGTCGGCGAGCTGCTGGTCGATGCGCCCTCGGCCGGCGAGAGCTACTGGAATCAGCGGGCCAAGAGCCGCGCCACCTTCGAGGGCGCCTGGACCCGCACCGGCGACAAATACACGCGCGATGCCGACGGCCGCTACACTTTCTGCGGCCGCGCCGACGACATGTTCAAGGTCTCGGGCATCTGGGTCTCGCCATTCGAGGTCGAGAGCGCGCTGATCACCCATCCCGCGGTGCTGGAAGCCGCCGTCGTGCCGGAGGCCGATCCGGAAGGCCTGCTGAAGCCGAAGGCCTATGTGGTGCTGCGGCCTGAAAGCTCCGCGGCCGGCCTGCACGAGGCGCTGAAGGAACACGTCAAGCAGAAGATCGGCCCGTGGAAATATCCGCGCTGGATCGATGTGGTCGACAATCTGCCGAAGACCGCGACCGGGAAAATCCAGCGATTCAAGTTGCGGGACGGCGCGCAATAGCGTTTTCAGCCGTCGTCCTTGCGAAAGCAGAGACCCATAACCACAGGCCTGCGTTGTTGCGCAAAAGCCGTCGAACAGCTTCTCTCAGAACAACGGCCGCGGCGTCTGGGTCCCGGCCTTCGCCGGGACGACGACCATGACGAACTTGAATCCCACAGGCTTCCTCAGCATCGACGGCGCCGATCTCGAATACCGCATGATCGGCCCAATGCCCGAGACAGCGCCGACCATCGTGATGTTGCACGAAGGCCTCGGCTCGGTCGGGCTGTGGGGCGACTTCCCCGAGAAGCTGCAGGCGGCGACCGGCGCCGGCGTGTTCGCCTATTCGCGCGCGGGTTATGGCGCATCAACGCCGGCGAAGCTGCCGCGTCCGGTCGACTACATGCATCGCGAGGCGCTCGACGTACTGCCGAAGCTGCTCGATCGGATCGGCTTCCGCCGCGGCTTGCTGCTCGGCCATTCCGACGGGGCGTCGATCGCCGCGATCTATGCCGGCGCGCATCAGGATCATCGCCTGCACGGCCTTGCGCTGCTGGCGCCGCACTTCATCGTCGAGGACATTTCGGTGACGTCGATCGCCGAGATCAAGACGGCGTATGAGACCACCAATCTGAAGGAGAAGCTGGGGCGCTGGCACAAGGACGTCGACAACGCCTTTTATGGCTGGAACGGCGCCTGGCTCGATCCGGCATTCCGCGACTGGGATATCTCCGACTATCTCGCCTATATCCGCGTGCCGGTGCTGATCGTGCAGGGCGCGGCCGACCAGTACGGCACGATGCGCCAGGTCGAGATCGCCCGGGAGGAGTGCTACTGCCCGGTCGACGTCGTGGCCATCGCTGGCGCCGGCCACTCGCCGCATCGCGAGGCGCCCGCGGTGACGCTCGAGGCGGTCACCGAATTTGCCAAAGCGGCGCTGCGCGACGACCCGGCACTGGCCGCCTGACCTTTGGTGCCGGTACCAGGTCGTTGGCCGAGCGAGTGAATTTTGCAAACATGAAACAAAATGCATGTTTTTGCGTTTTAAACTAGACCAGATCGAAAACATGCATTATTGTGCATAAAGACCTCGACGACGAACCTTCAAAACGAACAACGGCAAGACAACAGATAGGGGTGGCCCATGGCTGGTGACGATCGCGTCCTTGCAGGCGGGGCGAAGTACATCGACTTCCAGACCGACCCGTCGCGCTACCGGCACTGGAAGCTCGACGTCGCCGGCGATGTCGCGACGCTGACCATGGACGTCGACGAGAATGCCGGCCTGTTCGAGGGCTACCAGCTCAAGCTGAATTCCTATGATCTCGGCGTCGACATCGAGCTTGCGGACGCCGTGCAGCGGCTGCGCTTCGAGCATCCCGAGGTGAAGGTCGTGGTGATGCGCTCGGGCAAGAACCGGGTGTTCTGCGCCGGCGCCAACATCCGCATGCTGGCGGGCTCGACCCACGCCCACAAGGTCAACTTCTGCAAATTCACCAACGAGACCCGCAAC
The DNA here is from genome assembly GCF_009720285.1 of Bradyrhizobium sp. BR2003. Lineage (NCBI taxonomy): Bacteria > Pseudomonadati > Pseudomonadota > Alphaproteobacteria > Hyphomicrobiales > Nitrobacteraceae > Bradyrhizobium > Bradyrhizobium sp. BR2003. The sequence continues at coordinate 32,383 of NZ_SMYJ01000033.1, read as the reverse complement.
GGCCTGGAAGACTCCAGCGAGAATTCCGGTCAGAGCTTCATCACTGTCGTCAACGGCACTGCGGCCGGCGGCGGCTATGAGCTGGCGCTCGCCACCGACCACATCATGATGGCCGACGACGGCGCCGCCGCCGTCGCGCTGCCGGAAGTGCCGCTGCTCGCGGTGCTGCCGGGCACCGGCGGGCTCACGCGCGTCGTCGACAAGCGCAAGGTGCGCCGCGACCATGCCGATTTCTTCTGCACCATCGAGGAAGGCATCAAGGGCAAGCGCGCCGTCTCCTGGCGCCTGGTCGACGAGATCGCGCCGAACTCCAAGCTCGAGGGCAAGCTGGCCGAGCGCGTCAAGGAATTCGCCGCCAGGTCGAAGCGCAACGGTGCCGGCAAAGGCATCGCGTTGGCGCCGCTGACGCGCACCATCGACGACAGCGCCATCCGCTACGGCTTCGTCAGCGTCGACATCGATCGCGCGGCGCGCATTGCCAACATTTCGATCAAGGCGCCGGAGACCGCAGCGCCCGCCGACATCGACGGCATGATCGCGCAGGGCGCTGCGTTCTGGCCGCTGCAGGTCGCGCGCGAGCTTGATGACGCGATCCTGCATCTGCGCATCAACGAGCTCGAGATCGCGATGCTGGTGTTCAAGAGCCATGGCGACCGCGCCAACGTCGTGTCCTATGACGCGTTCCTGGAGGCCAACAAGGCGCACTGGCTGGTCAACGAGATCAGGCATTACTGGAAGCGCGTGCTCAAGCGCATCGACGTCACCTCGCGCACGCTGGTGACGCTGGTCGAGCCCGGCTCCTGCTTTGTCGGCACGCTGGCCGAACTCGTGTTCGCCGCCGACCGCTCCTACATGCTGATCGGCCAGAAGCAGGGCGACAACCGTCCGCCGCCGGCGATCGAGCTGACGGCGATGAATTTCGGGCCCTATCCGATGAGCCACGGCCTGACCCGGCTGCAATCGCGCTTCCAGGCCGACCCGTCGGATCTCGAGCGCGCGCAAGGCGCGATCGGCAAGGCGCTCGACGCGGAGGAGGCCGAGGAGCTCGGTCTCGTCACCTTCGCGCTTGACGACATCGACTGGGACGACGAGGTCCGCGTGTTCTTCGAGGAACGCACCTCGTTCTCGCCCGACGGCCTCACCGGCATGGAAGCCAATCTGCGCTTCGTCGGTCCCGAGACCATGGAATCGAAGATCTTCTCCCGCCTCACCGCGTGGCAGAACTGGATCTTCCAGCGGCCGAACGCGGTCGGTGAGGACGGCGCGCTGCGCCGCTACGGCACCGGCCAGAAGGCGCAATTCGACATGACGCGAGTCTGAGGGAGCACGGCCATGAACATGAACATCATGAATGTCGATTACTCGACCAAGATTCCAAACAACGTGAATCTGGCCGAGGACCGCCAGGTGCTCAAGGCGCTGGAGGGCTGGCACCCCGGCTACATGGACTGGTGGAGCGACATGGGTCCGGACGGCTTCCAGGAATCGCTGGTCTATCTGCGCACCGCCTATTCGGTCGATCCGCGCGGCTGGGCCAAGTTCGATTACGTGCGGATGCCCGAATATCGCTGGGGCATTCTCCTCGCGCCGCAGGAAGAGAACCGCGTCATCCCGTTCGGCGAAGACTACGGCAAGCCGGCCTGGCAGGAAGTCCCCGGCGAGCATCGCGCGATGCTGCGCCGCCTGATCGTGATCCAGGGCGACACCGAGCCGGCCTCGGTCGAGCAGCAGCGCCATCTCGGCAAGACCGCGCCGTCGCTCTACGACATGCGCAACCTGTTCCAGGTCAATGTCGAGGAAGGCCGCCATCTCTGGGCGATGGTTTATCTGCTGCAGAAGTATTTCGGCCGCGACGGCCGCGAGGAGGCGGATGATTTGTTGCGCCGCCGCTCGGGCGACGCGGATAGCCCACGCATGTTGGGGGCCTTCAACGAGGCGACGCCGGACTGGCTGTCGTTCTTCATGTTCACCTACTTCACCGACCGCGACGGCAAGATGCAGCTGCACTCGCTGGCGCAGTCGGGCTTCGATCCGCTGTCGCGCACCTGCCGCTTCATGCTGACCGAGGAAGCCCACCACATGTTCGTCGGCGAGACCGGCATCACCCGTGTCGTGCAGCGCACCTGCGATGCGATGAAGGAAGCCGGCATCACCGATCCGAACGACATCGCCAGGGTCCGCGCGCTTGGCGTGATCGACCTGCCGACCATCCAGAAGAAGCTGAACCTGCACTATTCGCTGTCGCTCGACCTGTTCGGCTCGGAAGTGTCGACCAACGCGGCCAATGCCTTCAACGCCGGCATCAAGGGTCGCTACAAGGAGACCACGATCGACGACGATCACCAGCTCAAGAGCTCGACCTATCCGGTCATGAAGATGGTGGACGGCCAGATCAAGATGGTCGACGAGCCGGCGCTGACCGCGCTCAACATGCGGCTGCGCGACGACTACACGCAGGATTGCGTCAAGGGCATGCTGCGCTGGAACAAGGTGATCTCGACCGCGGGCATCGACTACAAGCTGGCGGTGCCGAACACCGCCTTCCACCGCCAGATCGGCGAGTTCAAGGACGTCCATGCGACGCCCGATGGCCTCTTGATCGACGACGCCACCTGGGCCAAGCGCAAGAACGACTGGCTGCCATCGACCGCGGACGGCGACTTCATCGCCTCGCTGATGAAGCCGGTGACCGAACCCGGCCAGTTCGCCTCCTGGATCTCGCCGCCCAAGGTCGGCATCGATAACAAGCCCGGCGACTTCGAATATGTGAGGATCGAGAGCTGATCGTCAGCTAGCAGTTCCTCTCCTCCCGGAGGGGCCGAAAAGGGGTAAGCCGAGAAGGTCCTGGCTTGCCCCTTTTCTTTTGCTCCCTTTGGAGACGGGCGATCACCCCGCGCGCAACGATGGGGACAGACGCCACCCGCGAACTGGCTGCGCTCCCTCTCCCGATCGCGGGGGAGGGTTGGGGTGGGGGCTTTCTCCGCTAGTCATTTCGTTGAGAGAACCCCCCATCCGCGTCGCACCTTCGATGCGATGCGACCTCACCGGCAAGCGGGAGAGGTGCAGCCAGTCCGCGATGAAATCACTTTTGTCTGACGTCCTCGCGGGCTACCCCGCGATTTCCAGCCCCGCGGTCGCATAGACCACGCCGCCATCGACCGCGATGGTCGTGCCCACCACATAGTCGCCGGCGCGCGAGGCGAGGTAGATCGCGGTACCCGCCATGTCCTCGTCGCTGCCGACGCGACGTGACGGCACGCGCTTGGCGACTTCGTCGGCGTGGTCGCGCGCAGCGCGGTTCATGTCCGACTTGAATGCGCCGGGCGCGATCGCGGTGACGTTGATGTTGTCCTTGATCAGGCGGGTCGCCATGCGGCGCGTCAGATGGATCACCGCAGCCTTGCTGGCGGCATAGGAATAGGTCTCCATCGGGTTGACGAAGATGCCGTCGATCGAGGCGATGTTGATCACCTTGCCCGGCCTGTCGTGCGTCGCCGCCGCGCGCAGCGGCTTGGCCAGCGCCTTGGTCAGGAAGAAGATCGACTTGACGTTGAGGTCCATCACCTTGTCCCAGCCGCTCTCCGGAAATTCGTCGAAATCCGCGCCCCAGGCCGCGCCGGCATTGTTGACGAGAATGTCGAGCTTCGGCTCGCGCTTGATGATTTCGCCCGCGAGCTTCTCGCAGCCCTCGACGGTCGAGATGTCGATCGGCAGCGCGATGCATTCGCCGTCATAGGCGGCGGACAGCTCCTGCGCGGTCGCCTCGCACGGCCCGGCCTTGCGCGCGGTGATATAGACCCTGGCGGCCCCCTGCGCGAGAAAGCCGGCCGCGATCATCTTGCCGATGCCGCGCGATCCTCCGGTCACCAATGCGACACGGCCCTTCAGCGAGAACAGATCCTTGAACATGCGCTCCTCCATTGCGTTGCCATGGTTCTGGGCGCGGCAGCGGATCGAGTCAAGGAGCGGGAAGGGAGGTATCCGTAGCCCGGATGGAGCGCAGCGAAATCCGGGAAAGTGCTATCCGCGGATATGACTGCCCCGGATTGCGCTGCGCTTCATCCGGGCTTCTGTCACGGGCCTGGGTTAGTCAATCCCTTTTTGCGTCATCCGCTTGCCGGGCACTTGCTTCTGTACGGGATCGGCGCGCGATGGCCGTCGCCTGATGGGGTGCATGAGAGGAGCCGGCCGGCCAATCTACGGAAGCGTGGTTGTGAGCCAACTTCCCGGATGGCGGCCTGACCGGATCCGTCGTCCCGGCAAGGGACTTCGCTCAGGGAAGGCCTGGTGTTGTGGCCCGCCCGGATTCGGCTGATGCTTCTTGCTTAGATGACGGCACCCTTGGCCATCGGATTGAACGGTTTTGCGTCGGTGAGCATGCGATGCAGGATCACGGCAAGCTTGCGCGCCAGGGCCACCTTGGCCTTGCTCATGCCTGCGCGCCTGGCGATCCGCATCGCCCAGCTCTTCAGAGCCGAGCAGCCCTTGAGCGGTTTGGTCAGCATGACATGAGCGGCCTGGTATAGCGCTTCGCGGACCGAAGCATCGCCGATCTTGCTGATGCGACCGCTGTAGTCAGTTTGTCCTGATTGGTACTTCTTCGGGGTCAGCCCAAAATGCGCGCCGGTTGCCTTCGATGAGCGGAACCTGGTCGGATCATCGATCGCCGCGGCATAGGTGAGAGCCACGATCGGGCCGACTGCCGGCGTGGTCATGAGAAGTCGGGCTGGAGGATGCGATCTGGCGAGCTTCTGGGTGTGTTTATCCAGACCATTGAACTCGCGCAGCACCACGGCATGGGCCTCGAGCAGCGCCTTCGCCACCAGTTCAAGCCCGGGATGGCCGGCGACGAGCTCCCTGATGCGGCCGGCGAAGCTGCGCTCGGTGGTCTTGCCTACCTTCAGGCCAAAGCCTCGCAGCACGCCGCGCACGCTGTTCTCGACATCGCGCAGTTTCGACTGCAGCAGCTTGCGCGCCGTCAGGATCGCGCGGGTCTCCTGTGCTTCGATCGACTTGCAGTGCACCGGCCGGAACCAGCCCAGCCGCATCAGCTGGGCGATGCCGCGGGCATCATTGCGGTCCGACTTCACCGGCATCGCCTTGAAGGCGTCGCGGACATGCCGCGTCTCCAACAATTCCACCGCAAGGCCCGCATCACGCAGCGCCCCATAGAGCCATTGCGACAGCGGTCCTGCTTCCAGCCCGATCCGCTCGAGGCTCACGCCCAGCGATCGGAACCAGGCGATCAGGGCCGCCGGCTCGCTGGCAACCTTCGCCTCCCGCAAAATCTTGCCCGCGCCATCAACAACGCAAATCGTAGAGCATTCCAAAGACACGTCGATTCCTGCATAGTGATACATGGTCGTCCCTTAATGATGCTTGGAGCGGGTCTTGCCCGACTCCGTTGACACCATCAGTTTGAGGGACGACCGCCTCTCGGCCAAGCCGGTCGCAAGCGCGCTGTCCAATTGCGCCGTAGCGGCGACCGGCTCCATCCGTCGGCCCGTGACCCCATCTACGAGGAGTGGCTTATGCCGCGTCGATGCGGCGAAAGCCGTTCCACACCGCGGTGGCGGCGCCTGATGTCAGCACCGGTAGCAGGCGCGCGTCCTGGTAATTGCCGTTCAGCGAGACCCGCTGCAAGGCGGTCAGATGGTCGGCGCTTTCCGGAAACAGCATGCCCGGCCGCGTCGTCACCGCGGTCCGAAAGCCGATCGACCGGGCGAGGGCGAATTCACGCTGCCCGGCGGCGATCCGGTCGCCATAGGGATAGGCGAGATGCAGCGCCGGCCGCTGCAGCGCATCCTCGATCCGCGCCCGGCTGGTCGCGAGCTCGAACGATGCGATGGTCTCGCTCTGCTTGGCGAGATTGCAATGGGTGATGGTGTGCGCGCCGATCGTCACCAGCGGATCGTCGGCAAAGCCGCGCAACTCGTCCCAGGTCATGCAGAGCTCGCGCGCGATGCCGGTTTCGTCAACGCCGTGACGGGCGCACAGCGCGGAGATTTCGGCCTGCATCTCCTGCTCGCCGGGCAGTGAACGCAGCCAGTCGTGCATGCGGCCGAAAGCAGTACGCTTGGCCTGCGGTGTCGCGGTGTCGATCCGCGTCATGGCGCCGTCGATCGGCACCTCGATCGTGGACGCCGCCGCGATCACCCGTTCCAGCGCGATCCACCACAATCTGCCGCAGCCTTCGGCGAAATCGCTCGCGACATAGACCGTGAACGGGGCGCCGAACTCGCGCATCACAGGCAGCGCGAAATCGCGGTTGTCGCGATAGCCGTCGTCGAAGGTAAAGCAGGCGAAACGCCGTGCGAAATTCCGTTCGGCGAGACGGCGATGCGCCTCGTCGATGCTGATCACGTCGACGTCGAGCGCGCGCAGATGCGTCAGCATCGCGCGCAGGAAGTCCGGCGTGACCTCGAGATGATGGTTCGGCTGGAACGCGTCGCCGCGCCGCGGGCGGACGTGATGCAACATGAAGATGGCGCCGACGCCGGCGAAGATCGGCCGCAGCAGGATATGCGCACCCGAGAAATACAACGCCTCCATGCCGGCACGGATCACGGTGTTGCGGAGTTGTTTCATGAGGGCGCGGGCCGGCCGATTTGCATTCCGCGGCAAACTTAGCGAAAGACCACTGAAGAAACTGTTATCCCGGTCCGACATGGCGCCCCCGCCATGGCGCGTCATTTGGGGTTTGACAGTCAGCCAAGGGTTTGTTTTCTCTCTGGTTCCCGACCCCGCAGGACGCTGAATGCACGGACTTTTCAAGTGGAGTAGCAAGTGGTGGCCGGGGGTGATTCCACTGGTCGTGCTTTGGGGTATTGCGGCCTGGACGAGCACCGCAACGGTCGAAGCGGACCTTGCCGCGCGCTCGAATGCCGCACTGAAGGACACCGTTCTCGACAAGCGCCGCATCAGCGTCGACGGCCGCGATGTGACGTTCGCGGCCAACGCCTTCTCCGAAGACGGCCGCCTCAGTGCGGTGGCGTCGGTCGAAGCCGTGCCCGGCGTGCGGCTGGTCAACGACGAGACCCGCCTTGTTCCCGAAGCCAAGCCCTTTGTCTGGTCCGCCGAACGCGATGTGGTGCGGGTCACGCTCAGTGGCAATGCGCCGCTGCCGTCGAGCAAGGGCAAGTTGACCGAGGCCGCGAAGGCCAGCCTCGGCGGTGTCGAGGTGGTGGATCAGATGGTGCTGGCCCGCGGCGCGCCGTCGCGGTTCGATGCGGCGGCGCTGCTGTTGCTCGACCAGATCGGCAAGCTGAAGGAAGGCAAGATCACGCTGACCGACAACAAGGTTGCCCTCGCCGGCATGGCGCGCGAGCTCGGCGGGCGCGAAGCGGTCGCGGCGGCGCTGAAGAACCTGCCGGAAGGCTATTCGATCGCCGCCAACGACATCAAGGCGCCGCCTTACGTGTTCCAGGCCTACAAGGACCCGGTCGCGGTGACGCTGACGCTGACCGGCTACGTCCCCGACAACAACGTGCATGCCGCGCTGGTCGCGGCGGCCGGCCGCAAGTTCTTCAGCGAGAAGGTGGTCGACAATCTCAAGGCCAGCATCGGCGCGCCGTCGGGTTTCGCCGCCGCGGTGGTGCCGGCGCTCGGCGCACTGTCGCGGCTGTCGACCGGAACGCTGGTGGTCTCGGACCGCGAGGTGAAGCTGTCGGGCGACGCGCTCTACGATGCCGCCGCCGGCCAGATCCGCGACGGGCTCGGCAAGGATTTTCCGCAGGGCTGGCAGTACAAGGCCGAGGTCACGGTCAAGCCGGCGGCGGCACCGGTCGATCCCACGGTGTGCCAGCAGCTGTTTTCCGAAATCCTCTCCAAGGGCAAGATCCGCTTCGAATCGGGGAAGGCCGACATCGTGCCGGATTCCGCGGGCCTGCTCGACCGCCTGATCGAGACCGCGCTGCGCTGCCCCAATGCGACGATCGAGATCGCCGGCCATACCGACAGCGACGGCGAGGAGGCCGCCAACCAGACGCTGTCGGAGCGGCGCGCCCAAGCCGTGGTGGATTACCTCGTGCGCGCCGGTCTGCCTGCCAGCCGCTTCACGCCGATCGGCTATGGCAGTGCGCAGCCGCTGGCCGGCAACGAAAGTGAAGACGGCAAGGCGCAGAACCGCCGCATCGAATTCGTGGTGAAGTAGCGATGACCGTGCTCGCGACATTCTTCTGGGGTTGGCTGCTCGGCGCGGCGCTGCTCGGCTTCTGCATGGGCTGGATCGCGGTGGTGCATCGGGCGAAGGGCGTCTCGAAGGTCTGGATGCGCTGGCTGGCGCTGCTCGCCGCCGTGCTGGTGGCGACGTCGTTCGCACGGATCGTGCCCGGCCGGTTCGGCTACTGGCTCGATCTCTTCCTGGTCATGTTCGCGCTCTATCTCGTCGGCTGCGCGATCGGCTCCTGGCTGCGCGACTGGGTGGTTTCGCGGAGCAAGCCCGCGAGCTGACCGCAACCTCTTGATCCGACAGGCCCGAGCGGCGTCGCCAAGCGCAGGGCGAGCCGCGTTCATTTTAGCGCTTGACATTAATACGTACGTACGTATTAAATCCTGTCCATGCCAAAACCCTCTCTCCGCGATGCCATCCTCGACGCCGGCCTGAAGGCGATGTTCCGCACCGGCTATCACGGCACCAGCGTGCGCGACGTCACCGCCGCCGCCGGCGCGCCGCAGGGCTCCTTCACCAACCATTTCCGCTCGAAGGAGCTGTTCGCGTCCGAGGTGCTCGACCGCTACTTCCTCTATGTGCGCGGCCTGGTCGCGGAAGCGCTCGGCGACACGACGCTGACGCCGCGCGAAAGGCTGAGAAGCTATCTCGATCTGATCACCGGCAAGCTCGCGCATGACGGCTTCACCCGCGGCTGCCTGATCGGCGATTTCAGCCTCGAGGCGTCGGGCTCGAGCGAGATGCTGCGCGAGCAGCTCGACGACATCTTCCGGGGATGGCGCGCGCCGTTTGCCGCCTGCATCGCCGAGGCTCAGGCCACCGGCGAGATCGCCTCCGACTTCGATCCCGATCAGCTGGCCGATTTCCTGCTCGCATCCTGGCAGGGCGCGATGCTGCGCATGAAGGTCGAACGCAGCGAAGCGGCGCTGACGCGTTTCAAGACGATCGCATTCCAAACCGTGTTCAAGGAGTTGCCATGACCATATCCGCCGATATCAGCCTGCATCATCGCGCCGTGCTCGGGTCTACGATGGCCTATCGCGAGACCGGCCGCAGCGACGCGCCGCACGTGCTGTTCCTGCACGGTAATCCGACGTCGTCCTACATCTGGCGCAACATCATGCCGCTGGTCGCCCCCGTCGGGCACTGCATCGCGCCCGACCTGATCGGCTACGGCCAGTCCGGCAAGCCCGACATCGGCTATCGCTTCTTCGACCAGGCGGACTATCTCGACGCGCTGATCGACGAGCTCGGCATCGCCTCGGCCTACCTCGTCGCCCAGGATTGGGGCACGGCGCTCGCCTTCCATCTCGCGGCACGCCGCCCGCAACTGGTGCGCGGGCTCGCCTTCATGGAGTTCATCCGCCCGATGCGCGATTGGTCGGACTTCCACCAGCACGACGCCGCGCGGGAGACGTTCCGGAAATTCCGCACGCCGGGCGTGGGCGAGGCGATGGTCCTCGACAACAACGCGTTCATCGAACGCGTGCTGCCCGGCTCGATCCTGCGCACGCTCAGCGAGGAGGAGATGGCCGCCTACCGCGCGCCGTTTGCGACGCGTGAGAGCCGCAAGCCGACCCTGATGCTGCCGCGCGAACTACCGATCGCGGGCGAGCCGGCCGACGTCGCCGAGGCGCTCACGGTGGCGCATGCGACGCTCGCGGCAGCGACCTATCCGAAGCTGCTGTTCGTGGGCACGCCCGGGGCGCTGGTGTCACCGGCTTTGCCGCCGAATTCGCCAAGACGCTCAGGCATTGCGCAGTCATTCAACTCGGCGCCGGCGCGCACTATCTGCAGGAGGATCATCCCGAGGCGATCGGCCGCTCTGTGGCCGGCTGGATCGCCGGCGTCGAGGCCGCCTCCGCGCAGCGCCATGCCGCATGAGAGCACGGAGGGCGTGACATGAGGAATGTCTCGATCACCTTTTGCCGGCCGTGCGGCTATGAGAGGCGTGCGAAAGAGGCCGCGGCGCTGTTGCGCGAGCGCCTTGGCGTCGATGCGACGCTGATCCCCGGCAAGGGCGGCATCTTCGAGGTCAAGCTTGGCGACGAGGTCGTCGCCAGGCGCGCCAAGGGACATTTTCCCGATGCCGCCGAGATCGTCGCCGCGGTCACGGCCGCGCGGGATCGATGATCAGCGGAGCGCGTGTCGGCCGGGTAGCGGAAGATCATTTCCATTCGTCCGGGCCGGTGCTTCACCGTAGTTTTCCGGATGGCCTTGCGGACCGTTCGGCGGGCTAACTGCCGCACGCGCATGTCAAGTCTTGTCGAAGGCGGCGGGAAACGCGCATATTTGTGCATCCGCTGTCATGAATCATCCCTAATATCTTGAAGATGCGCGTTTTATTGTCTTTTGACGAATTCCACTCCGGTTTAAAACGCGCTACACGGGCCAGGGCACAGCGAAGCGCCGGCGGAGTTCGCCCGGGAGCCGTCGTCGCGGGATCGCAATTCGAGGTCTAGATGCTGGAAGCAATACGCAGGGCGATGGCGTTTCTGCGCCAGAAGCAAATCCTGCATCGGCTGGGTGTTGTCATCAGCATCGCCGTCATCGGCATCGCCTGCTACGTCCTGTATCACATGCTGCGCGGCATCGACACCAACGAGGTGCTCGAGGCCATCAAGAGCACCGAGCCGCGGCAGATTGCCCTGGCGGGACTGTTCGTCGCGGCGGGCTACTTCACGTTGACCTTCTACGATCTGTTCGCGGTGCGCGCGATCGGCCACGCCCATGTACCCTACCGCATCAACGCGCTGGCGGCCTTCACCTCCTACTCGATCGGCCACAATGTCGGCGCCAGCGTTTTCACCGGCGGCGCGGTGCGCTACCGGATCTATTCGGCGTGGGGGTTGAACGCGATCGACGTCGCCAAGATCTGCTTTCTCGCCGGCCTCACCTTCTGGCTCGGCAATGCCGCGGTGCTCGGGCTCGGCATCGCCTACCACCCGGAGGCCGCCGCCAACATCGACCAGCTGCCGCCCTGGCTCAACCGGGCGCTGGCATTCGCGATCATCACCGCGCTGGTCGCCTATGTGGTCTGGGTCTGGACCCAGCCGCGGGTGGTCGGCCGCGGCCCCTGGACGGTGACCCTGCCGGGCGGCCCGCTGACGCTGCTGCAGATCGCGATCGGCATCCTCGACCTCGGCTTCTGCGCGCTGGCGATGTACGTGCTGGTGCCGGACGAGCCGAATCTCGGCTTCGTCGTGGTCGCGGTCATCTTCGTGTCGGCGACCCTGCTCGGCTTCGCCAGCCACTCTCCCGGCGGCCTCGGGGTGTTCGACGCCGCCATGCTGGTCGGCCTCTGGCAGATGGACCGCGAGGACCTGCTCGGCGGTATGCTGCTGTTCCGGCTGCTCTACTATATTGCGCCGTTCGTCATATCTGTAATCTTGCTGACGTTTCGGGAGGTTATCGTAGGCGCCCGACTCAAACGGCTGCCGCAGGCTGATTCGGGTCCCCGCGCCGAGCCGCACCATGAGGCGGTTCTGGTTCGCAAGCGCGGTGACTCCGGGGTCTGATGAAGCGGCCCGATGCCTCCCGAGGGAAGGTCGATGTGACTGCACCTGGGCGAGACATGAACCGACGGGATGAAAGCCGCCGCGATGGCAATTGACGATTCGCATTCCTCCATCTTCTCGCCCTGGCCCGACCGGTTGCGCCACTCTGCGCTGATCCTGCTTGCCGCAGCGCTGGCCTTGAGCGTGGTGGTCGCGCTCGGCGAATTGTCGCTGGTGCGCGCCTGCGCGGTGTTCGTCTGCATCGCGGCCGCGGCGCTGGTGCCATGGCGGCTGCATGATGCCGGAACCTCGCGCGAGGATGTCCGCGGCGTCAATCCGGTCGAGGCCGCCGCGGTCAGCGCGGTCGTCGCGGGCATGCCGGACCCGGCCGTGCTGCTCGATCGCGCCGGCCGCGTCATCCATCTCAACACCGCCGCGGCGCAGCTCGCGCCGGCGCTGCGCAAGAACGAACTGGCGCAATTTGCCTTGCGCTCGCCGGAGATCATCACCGCGCTGCGCGAGGCGATCGCGACCACCGAGCCGCGCCGCGCCACCTACACCGACCACGTTCCGGTCGATCGCTGGATGGAACTGGTGATCACGCCGGTGCCGGTTCCTACCCAGTTCGGCGGCACCGAGAAGTGCATGCTGATGACCTTCCACGACCTGACGCCGCTGCGCCGGGTCGAGGAGATGCGCGCCGACTTCGTCGCCAATGCCAGCCATGAGCTGCGCACGCCGCTCGCCGCCTTGTCCGGCTTCATCGACACGCTGCAGGGGCCGGCGCGCGAGGACGCGCGGGCGCGCGAGCGCTTCCTCGGCATCATGCACACCCAGGCGACCCGCATGGCGCGGCTGATCGACGATTTGCTGTCGCTGTCGCGGGTCGAGCTGTCGGCCCATGTGCGGCCCGAGGCCTCGATCGATATCGTGCCGATCATCCGCCAGGTCGCGGACGGGCTCGAGGCCCTGGCCAGCGAGCGCCAGGTCGAGATCGAGGTCGACCTGCCCCAGGCCCCGGTCATGATCGCCGGCGACCGCGAGGAACTGCTTCGCCTGTTCGAGAACCTGATTGAGAACGCCCTCAAATACGGCGCCTCCGGGGGCCGCGTCATAGTGTCGCTGAATCAGGCCGTTTCGGGCGCATCGGGCGAGGGGGCCCCCGAAATCCGTGTCATGGTACGGGATTTCGGCCCCGGCATCGCCCCGGAGCACCTGCCGCGGCTGACCGAGCGCTTCTACCGGGTCGACGTCGGCGACAGCCGTAACCAGGGCGGAACGGGCCTCGGATTATCGCTGGTGAAACATATTCTTAACCGTCATCGCGGGCGTCTTTTGATCGAGAGCGTGCCGAAGAACGGCGCCACTTTTACCGCCTGTTTTCCCCGGCCGAAGACCCCGTTACCAACCCAAAGCTAAGCGTTTTCAGCTGCTTAGCTCTGTCATCCAACTGTCATCCAACCTTCGTAAAAGCAGCACCGACCGCTCCTAGATGGACCGGCGTGAGCGCGATCGGGCGCATTCGGCGCTTCGCTCACAGGATGGAGACCACCCCATGAATTTCATCAAAGCAATCGTCGCAGCCGGCATGATCGCCGCTTCGACGTCGGCCTTCGCTGCCGATATTACCGGCGCGGGCGCGACGTTTCCGTTCCCGATCTATTCGAAGTGGGCTGACGCCTACAAGAAGGAGACCGGCAACGGTCTGAACTACCAGTCGATCGGCTCCGGCGCCGGGATCAAGCAGATCCAGGCCAAGACCGTGACCTTCGGCGCCACCGACGCGCCGCTCAAGCACGAGCAACTCGAGAAGGACGGCCTCGTCCAGTGGCCGATGGTGATGGGCGCGATCGTCCCGGTCGTGAACCTCGAAGGCATCAAGCCGGGCGATCTCGTGCTCTCCGGCGAAGTGCTCGGCGACATCTATCTCGGCAAGATCACCAAGTGGAATGATGCGGCGATCGCCAAGCTCAATCCGAAGCTGACCCTGCCGGCCGACGCGATCACCGTCGTGCGCCGTTCGGACGGTTCGGGCACCACCTTCAACTTCACCGACTATCTCTCCAAGTCGAATGCCGACTGGAAGTCCAAGGTCGGTTCCGGCACCGCGGTCGAATGGCCGGTCGGCGTCGGCGCCAAGGGCAACGAAGGCGTTGCCGGCAACATCAGCCAGACCAAGAACGCGATCGGCTATGTCGAATACGCCTACGCCAAGCAGAACAAGCTGACCTACACCGCGCTGGTCAACAAGGCCGGCAAGACCGTGCAGCCGACCATCGCTGCCTTCCAGGCCGCCGCGTCGAACGCCGACTGGGCCAAGGCTCCCGGCTACTACGTGATCCTGACCGACCAGCCGGGCGAGGCCTCCTGGCCGATCACGGCGGCGACCTTCATCCTGATGCACAAGGACTCGACCGACAAGGCGGCCTCGCAGGAAGCGCTCAAGTTCTTCAAGTACGCCTTCGAGAAGGGCGACAAGGCGGCCGAAGAGCTCGACTACATCCCGATGCCGGACTCGGTCGTCAAGCTGATCGAGAAGACCTGGTCCTCGGACATCAAGAGCTAAGTCCGACGCTGCGACAGGACCTGTGCCGACTCGATCGCGGCACAGGTTGAGCGACCAAGACCTGGTCTCCATCACCGCGGCAACAAGCGCGGGATCGAGTCCGGGGTTCGCGCCTCAAGGGGCGTGGCTGGACGACGACGCCCGGCCAAATGCGTCAGTGAAGATCGCTTCGGGGCGTAGCGGTTTGCGTGGCTTTTGCATACCAAAGAGGGGATTGGCGTGGCAGACATGGCTGTTCAGAGCGATGTGATGGAAGCCGCGGGACCTTACGATCGCGCCAAGGCCCTCAGCGCGTTCAAGCTCGGTGATCTCACTTTCTATTGGATCACCCGCATCTCGGCGATTTCGGTCCTGTTGATCCTCGGCGGCATCATCCTGTCGCTGATCGTCGGCGCCTGGCCGGCGATGAAGGAATACGGCTTCGCCTTCCTGTGGACGCAGCGCTGGGCGCCGTCGGCCGATCCGCCGGTGTTAGGCGCGCTCGGCCCGATCTACGGCACGCTGATCACCTCGGTCATCGCGATGCTGATCGCCATTCCGGTCGGCATCGGCATCGCCGTGTTCCTCACCGAGCTCTGCCCGCAAGTGCTGCGCCGCCCGATCGGCATCGCGATCGAGCTGCTCGCCGGCATTCCCTCGATCATCTACGGCATGTGGGGCTTCTTCGTGCTGGGCCCGTTCCTGGCCAACACATTCCAGCCCTTCATGATCCGGATGTTCGAAGGCGTTCCGGTGCTGGGTGCGGTGTTCGCCGGCCCGCCGTCCTATCTCAGCCTGTTCAACGCCGCGCTGATCCTTGCGATCATGGTGCTGCCCTTCATCACCGCGATCTCGGTCGACGTGTTCAAGACCGTGCCGTCGGTGCTGAAGGAAGCCGCCTACGGCATGGGCTGCACCACCTGGGAAGTCGTCCGCAACGTCGTGATCCCCTACACCCGCGTCGGCGTGATCGGCGGCATCATGCTGGCGCTCGGCCGTGCCCTCGGCGAGACCATGGCGGTGACCTTCATCATCGGCAATTCGTTCCGGATCTCGTCGTCGATCTTCGCGCCGGGCACCACGATCTCGGCGGCGATCGCTAGCGAATTCGCCGAGAGCGACGGCCTGCACCAGTCCGGCCTGATCCTGCTCGGTCTGCTGTTGTTCGTGCTGACCTTCTTCGTGCTCGCAGGCGCGCGGCTGATGCTGATGCGGCTTGAAAAGAAGGCGGGGAAGTAACGCCATGAACCCGATCTACAAATCCCGCCGCCGCAGCGACATCGTCATTCGCGCACTCTGTGTCGGCGCGGCGCTGTTCGGCGTCACCTGGCTGGCGCTGATCCTGATCACGCTGCTCTATAACGGCATTGCCGGCCTCAGCGTACAGCTGTTCACCCAGAACACGCCGCCGCCCGGCTCGACCGAAGGCGGCCTGCTCAACGCCATCGTCGGCTCGCTCATCATGACCGTGATCGGCGTCGGCATCGGCGCGCCGCTCGGCCTGTTCGCCGGCACCTACCTTGCCGAATACGGCAAGAACGACAAGCTGACTTCGGTGATCCGCTTCATCAACGACATCCTGCTCAGCGCGCCCTCGATCATCATCGGCCTGTTCATCTATGGCGCGGTGGTGGTGCCGATGCGCGGCTTCTCGGCGATCGCAGGCAGCCTCGCGCTCGCGGTGATCGTCATCCCGGTCGTGCTGCGCACCACCGAGGACATGCTGCTCCTGGTGCCCAATCCGCTGCGCGAGGCCGCCTCCGCGCTCGGCCTGCCGCGTTCGCTGGTGATCAAGCGGATCGCTTATCGTGCTGCGCGCAGCGGCCTGATCACCGGCGTGCTGCTGGCGACCGCCCGCGTCGCCGGTGAGACCGCGCCGCTGCTGTTCACCGCGCTGTCGAACCAGTTCTTCAGCCTGGACCTGACCAAGACGATGGCCAACCTGCCGGTGACCATCAACAACTTCGTGCAGAGCCCCTACGCCTACTGGAAAGAGCTGGCGTGGAGCGGTGCGCTGCTCATCACATTCACCGTGCTCGCGTTGAATATCGGCGCGCGTATCCTTGGTGCCGAAAGGGCCGCAAAATGACCGAGCTTTCCGTCTCCACGACTGCCGCGGGCCACGTTCCCCAGGTTCCGCTGCCTGAAGCGCCGCCGAAAGTCACGGTGCGCAACCTCAACTTCTACTACGGCGAACACCATGCGCTGAAGAACATCAACCTGACGCTCGGCACCAACCGCGTCACGGCGTTCATCGGCCCGTCCGGCTGCGGCAAGTCGACCCTGCTGCGCATCTTCAACCGGATGTACGACCTCTATCCGGGCCAGCGCGCGGTCGGCCAGCTGATGCTGGACCAGACCAACATTCTCGACCCCAAGCTCGACCTCAACTTGCTGCGCGCGCGGGTCGGCATGGTGTTCCAGAAGCCGACGCCGTTCCCGATGACGATCTACGAGAACATCGCCTTCGGCATCCGCCTCTACGAGAAGATCTCGAAGTCCGAGATGGACGACCGGGTCGAGAAGGCGTTGCGCGGCGGCGCGCTGTGGAACGAGGTCAAGGACAAGCTGAATGCCTCCGGCCTGTCGCTCTCCGGCGGCCAGCAGCAGCGCCTGTGCATCGCGCGCACCGTGGCGGTGCGCCCCGAGGTGATCCTGTTCGACGAGCCGTGCTCGGCGCTCGACCCGATCTCGACCGCCAAGGTCGAGGAGCTGATCCAGGAGCTCTCCGAGGACTACACGATCGCGATCGTCACTCACAACATGCAGCAGGCGGCGCGCGTCTCCGACAAGACCGCCTTCATGTATCTCGGTGAGCTGATCGAGTTCGACGACACCAACAAGATCTTCACCTCACCGAGCGATCGGCGCACCCAGGACTACATCACCGGCCGGTTCGGCTAGAGCTTGATCCGAAAAGTGGGAACCGGTTTTCCGATCGGATCATGCTAAAATTCAGGACACGAAACCATGATCCCCGGGATCATGGTTGAGGGAGACAAGCGATGGCTTCTGAACATACCGCCAAGGCATTCGACAGCGACCTGCAGGAGTTGACCCGCCTGGTCGCCGAGATGGGCGGCTTGGTCGAGCGGATGATTACCGAGTCGGTCGACGCGCTGATCCGTCGCGACGTCGCGCTCGGCAAGCGCGTGGTCGCCGCCGACATCGAGATCGACAATCTGCAGCGCAACATCGAAGAGCGCGCGGTGCTGACGATCGCGCGCCGCCAGCCGATGGCGATCGACCTGCGCGAGATCGTCAGCGCGATGCGCGTCGCGACCGACCTCGAGCGGATCGGCGACCTCGCCAAGAACATGGGCAAGCGCGTCGCGGCGCTGGAGAGCGATTTCCAGCCGCTGAAGCTGATCCGCGGCCTCGAGCACATGACCGACCTCGTGCTGTCGCAGGTCAAGTCGGTGCTCGACGCCTACGCCGCGCACGACCTGCCGGCGGCGATGAACGTCTGGAAGGGCGACGAGGAGGTCGATGCGATCTGCACCTCGCTGTTCCGCGAACTGCTCACCTACATGATGGAAGATCCGCGCAACATCTCGTTCTGCATCCATCTGATGTTCTGCGCCAAGAACATCGAGCGGATCGGCGATCACGCCACCAATATCGCCGAGACCGTGTTCTACATGATCGAGGGCCAGCAGATCACCGACAAGCGCCCGAAGGGGGACATGACCACTTTTGCCACCACGGTGCCGGGCAACTGAGGCATGATCGGCAAGCGCGGAACCGGCAAGAGCGAAACGGATGATCCTCGCGACAAATCGTTTCCGCGGGGACTATGCTCGAGGAAGTAAGCGTTTCGGTTTGCGTCTGGGCAACGGATCACCACAGAGAAAGAACTTAAACCGATGAGCGCACGCATTCTGGTAGTCGAAGACGAGGAAGCGCTGACGACGCTGTTGCGCTACAACCTCGATGCGGAAGGCTACGATGTCGAGACGGTGGGGCGCGGCGACGATGCCGACACGAGGCTGAAGGAGCGCGTTCCCGACCTCGTGGTCCTCGACTGGATGCTGCCGGGCCTGTCCGGCATCGAGCTGTGCCGCCGCCTGCGGGCGCGGCCCGAGACCAAGCAGCTTCCGATCATCATGCTGACCGCGCGCGGCGAGGAAAGCGAGCGCGTGCGCGGGCTTGCTACCGGCGCCGACGATTACATCGTCAAGCCGTTCTCGGTGCCGGAACTGCTGGCGCGGGTGAAGGGCCTGTTGCGCCGCGCGAGCCCGGAGCGGCTTGCGACCGTGCTGACCTATGGCGACATCGAGCTTGACCGCGAGAAGCGCCGCGTGGCGCGCTCGGGCCGTCCGATCGATCTCGGGCCGACCGAGTATCGCCTGCTCGAATTCTTCCTCGAGCATCCCGGCCGCGTGTTCAGCCGCGAGCAGCTGCTCGACAGCGTCTGGGGCCGCGACATCTACATAGATGAGCGCACCGTCGACGTGCATATCGGCCGCCTGCGCAAGCTGCTCAATCCCGGCCGCGAGCAGGATCCGATCCGCACCGTGCGCGGCGCGGGCTACGCGCTCGACGACCGCTTTGCCAAGGCCGAGCCGCAGCCGTAACGGGCGCGTGGCCATCACAAGCCGTGACATGGCGTCGTCCCGGCGAAAGCCGGACCCATAACCACCAATGGGTGTTGTTAGAAAGCCGTCTGGCCGCTTGCCGATTGCGCCGGCCGCGGCGTATGGGTCCCGACTTTCGCCGGGGCGACGCGGGTAATGCATCCGGGCTACGAGCCACAAAAAAATCCCCGCTTTCGCGGGGATTTGTTTTTCAGGTCTTCCGTAGTTTCCCGAGTGCTCACTTGATCTGCGGTTTCGCCGACGGCCGGCGGCGGTCGGCGGCGGGCTGGTAGGCGACGCGCGAGTGATGCGCGCAATAGGGCAGGCCGGCGAGCGCCTTGCCGCCGCAGAAGAAGAATTCCGGGCTCGAGGGATCGCCGACCGGCCAGTGACAGGTGGCCTCGTTGAGCTCGAGCAGCGACAGCCGCTGGCTCATCGGCACCACATTGTCGTAGGAGATCGGATCGGGCTCCATCTCGACCTCGAAGGAGTGCGCCAGCGCGGTGTTGCCGCGCGACACCGGCCGCGCCACCCGCATCATGTGCTGGGCAGGGCGGGCCTTGCGCTGCCGCGGCGCGGCCGTCGAGGGTGCCTTGGCGCGGCCGGAGAGGCCGAGCCGATGCACTTTGCCGATCACGGCGTTTCGCGTCACATTGCCAAGTTCCGCCGCGATCTGGCTGGCCGACAGGCCGGACTCCCAGAGCTTCTTTAGCTGCTCGACGCGATCGTCGGACCAGGTCAATACAGTCATCGCATTCTTCCCTTCGCGTAGCGCCGGCCAATCATTGGAGCGGCGCTGCGAGCCAATCTGGACAAATATCCCTGCGGCCAGAATCCCTTAGCCCTCGCCGGGCACGGTGTTGCGCCCGAACGTTACGCGAGACACGAAGGCTACTTAGAGGGTCCAGTACTGCCGCACGAGATGTCGTACCCGACAGGCCAAACGCTACAATATGGCGTGACTCTGGCGCAAGAGTCCGCGGCCGTGCGTCCACATGTTCCCACACAGTTAAGCGTTGCGATGAGGCTTTTCCACCGCACCGGAATGCTCCGGATTGCGCTCGTTTCGCATTGCAGGAAGGCCACTTCGTGGCGATTGACACTTACTGACCGCAGCATAGAATGCCCGCCACGTGCCGCCCGCAAAGGCGGCCGTTTTGTTTTCCGAAGCTGGCCGTTGCTGCGCTGGCGTCAAGGCGCGCGGCAATTGTCGGCTTAAAAACCGTCAGTGAACGCCATGACCAACGCTGCCACGTCGCATCTGCTCCCCGTCTTCGCCAGGGTCGATCTCGGCTTCGAGCGCGGTGAGGGCGCCTGGCTGATCGCAACCAACGGCGACCGTTATCTCGATTTCACCTCGGGCGTCGCGGTCAACGCGCTCGGGCACGCGCATCCGCATCTGGTCAAGGCGCTGCAGGAACAGGCGACCAAGCTCTGGCACATGTCGAACCTGTTCAAGAGCCCGGATGGCGAGGCGCTTGCCGCGCGGCTGTGCGAGCAGAGCTTTGCCGACTTCGTGTTCTTCTGCAATTCGGGCGCGGAAGCGATGGAGGGCGTGATCAAGCTGGTCCGCCACTATCACTTCTCCAAGGGCCATGGCGAGCGCTACCGCATCATCACCTTCGAGGGCGCCTTCCACGGCCGCACGCTGGGCACGCTGGCGGCGACCGGCTCGGCGAAATATCTCGAGGGCTTCGGCCCGCCGATGGACGGCTTCGACCAGGTGCCGCATGGCGACATCGAGGCGGTGAAGAAGGCGATCGGTCCGCACACCGCCGGCATCCTGATCGAGCCGGTGCAGGGCGAGGGCGGCGTGCGCTCGGCGCCGCAGGCGTTCTTCAAGGCGCTGCGCGCGCTGTGCGACGAGCATGGCCTGCTGCTGGCATTCGACGAGGTGCAGACCGGCATGGGGCGCACCGGCGAGCTGTTCGCCTACAAGCGCACCGGCGTCACGCCGGATGTGATGTCGCTGGCCAAGGCGCTCGGCGGCGGTTTCCCGATCGGCGCGGTGCTGGCGACCGCGAAAGCGGCCGAAGGCATGGCGCCCGGCTCGCACGGCTCGACCTTCGGCGGCAATCCGCTCGCGGTCGCCGCCGCCAATGCCGTGCTCGACGTCATGCTGAAACCCGGCTTCTTCGAGCATGTGCAGAAGATGTCGCTCTTGCTCAAGCAGAAGCTCGCGTCCGTCGTCGACCGCTATCCCGGTGTGCTGTCGGAGGTGCGCGGCGAGGGGCTGTTGATCGGCGTCAAGGCGGTGGTGCCGTCGGGCGACCTGATCGCAGCACTGCGCAACGAGAAGCTGCTTACCGTCGGCGCCGGCGACAATGTGGTGCGGTTCCTGGCGCCGCTGATCGTGACCGAGGCCGAGATCGATACGTCGATCACCGCGCTCGAGCGCGCGTGCTCTGTGCTGTCGGCGGTCCAGCCGAAGAAGGCGGCGGGATGATGAGCAAGCCGGTCCGTCACTTCCTCGATATCAACGAGCTGCCGCTCGGCGAGCTGCGCAACATGCTGTCCGCCGGAGCCGCCATGAAGGCGAAGCTGAAGGCGCATGAGAAGGGCAGGAAGCCGCTCGAAGGCAAGACGCTGGCGATGATCTTCGAGCGCCCGTCGACCCGCACAAGGGTGTCGTTCGACGTCGGCATGCGCCAGCTCGGCGGTGAATCCATCATGCTGACCGGTGCCGAGATGCAGCTCGGCCGCGGTGAGACCATCGCCGACACCGCGCGCGTGCTGTCGCGCTATGTCGATGCGATCATGATCCGCATCCTCAACCATGACGCGCTGCTCGAGCTCGCGGCCCACGCCACCGTCCCCGTCATCAACGGCCTGACCCGGCGTTCGCATCCCTGCCAGGTGATGGCCGACCTCATGACCTATGAGGAAAATCGCGGCTCGATCGAGGGCAAGACCGTGGCCTGGACCGGCGACGACAACAACGTGCTGGCCTCCTGGGCGCATGCCGCCGAGCGGTTCAAGTTCCAGCTCAATGTCGCGACCCCGCCGGAACTGTCGCCGAAGAAGCCGATGCGCGACTGGATCAAGGCGACCGGCGCGCCGATCATGCTCGGCAGCGATCCGGAGGCCGCCGTGCGCGGCGCCGACTGCGTCGTCACCGACACCTGGGTGTCGATGGGCGACAAGGAGGGCGAGCACCGCCACAACGTGCTGCGGCCCTATCAGGTCAATGCCAAGCTGATGTCGCTCGCCAAGCCGGACGCGCTGTTCATGCATTGCCTGCCCGCGCATCGCGGCGAGGAGGTCACCGACGAGGTGATCGACGGGCCGCAATCCGTGGTGTTCGACGAGGCGGAAAACCGCCTGCATGCGCAGAAGGGCATCCTGGCCTGGTGTTTCGACGCGGTCGTGTAGTCGTAGATCAGTAAGCGTTGTCGTCCCGGGCAAGCGAAGTGCGACCCGGGACCCATAACCACCGCTGTCAATTGTTGTGAAGGCTGGGGCCCCAGCTTGATGCAGCAACTCACATTGGTGGTTATGGGTCCCTGCTTTCGCAGGGACGACGGATAGATCCGTTCCGGTGAACCCCTTTCGTTTTGCGGTCCGAGACCCCAGATAGAGCGCCATGGTTTCACAATCTCCCGACATCAAAATCACGCCCGAGGCGCCGGTTCGCGCGCCCTCAGCGATTCCTGTCGACGATGCCGTGCTGGCCTTCGAGGTCGGCGCGCTGGACCTGCGCGGCCGGCTGACCCGGCTCGGCCCCGCGCTCGACGAGATCCTGCACAAGCACGATTATCCGCCCGCGGTCGGCAAGCTGCTCGGCGAGGCTATTGTGCTGACCACGCTGCTCGGCTCGTCGGTCAAGTTCGAGGGCCGCTTCATTCTGCAGACCCGGACCGAAGGTCCGGTCTCGCTCCTGATCGTCGATTTCCAGGCGCCTGATCGGCTGCGCGCCTATGCGCGCTACGACGCATCGCGCCTCAAGAATGGTCAGAGCTCGGGCGAGCTGCTCGGCAAGGGCCACCTTGCGATGACCATCGATCAGGGCTCCAACACCAGCCGCTACCAGGGACTGGTCGCGCTCGACGGTGGCGGCCTGGAAGAGGCAGCCCATGAATATTTCCTGCGCTCGGAGCAGATCCCGACGCGGGTGCGCCTTGCGGTCGGCGAGGAGATGCGCGGCGGCGAGGGTGGCAAGCTGCGCTGGCGCGCCGGCGGCATCCTGCTGCAATTCCTGCCCAAGTCGCCCGAGCGCGCCAAGCAGGCCGATCTGCATCCCGGCGATGCGCCGGAAGGCACCGCCGCGCATTCCGTGCCGGATGACGATGCGTGGGTCGAGGGTCAGTCGCTGATCTCGACGGTCGAGGATGTCGAGTTGATCGATCCCGATCTGTCCGGCGAGCGGCTGCTCTATCGCCTGTTCCACGAGCGCGGCGTGCGCGTCTTCAACCCGCAAACGCTGCGCGCGCAGTGCTCCTGCTCGCGCGATGCGGTGTCGTCGATGCTGAAGAGCTTCGCGCCGAACGACCGCGCCGAGATGGTCAAGGACGGCAAGGTCGTCGTGACCTGCGAGTTCTGCTCGTCGGTCTATGAGTTCACGCCGCAGGAAGCCGGCGTGGAGTCATAGGCGACCTTCGTCATGGCCGGGCTCGACCCGGCCATCCATCATAGGAAAACGTTTTTGAAGCGATGGATCGCCGGGTCAAGCCCGGCGATGACGTGCATTGCTGCGCGTCAGTTCAACACCCTTTTGCCGCCCGGGCCCGGGCTATCCAGCGAGAATGTCGGCACGTCGATGTCGAAACGCTCGCCAGCTTCGGTGACCATCTGGTAGCTGCCGGTCATGAAGCCGGAGGCGGTCGGCAGCGGCACGCCGCTCGTATATTCGAAGCGCTCGCCGGGTGCGAGCACCGGCTGCTCGCCGACCACGCCCTCGCCGCGCACCTCCTGGCGGCGGCCGGTGGCGTCGGTGATGATCCAGTGCCGCGTCCGCAGCTGCACGGTTTCCGGGCCCGAATTGACGATCACGATCCTGTACGACCAGAAATATTCGCGCCGGTCGACCGACGAGCGCTCCGGCATGAAGTTCGGCTCGACGGTGACTTCGATCTGGCGGGTAACGGCGCGGTACATGCGGCTCAATCCGATGGTCCTGGCGCATGGTCCGTTTTCGGCCGGATCATGCTCGAACAGGGCGCCATCATAGCCAATTGAACCGCCGGAACCAATCGCCTGCGGGGCCCTGAAAAGGCGGCCCAAGGGCAGTCCGTTCATCGTGGTTTCAACATAGTTCCGCTCTAAAGCGCGGCCGCATGCCGCCGCACTCCGTGCTTTGTCGGCAACTCGCGGACCGATATTATCTTTTCAGCACGGCGTGCGGGGCGTCCGCAGCCGACACGGTGTTTGATGAGCTCGATTGCCGACCCCATAGCCGGTTCGCCGGTGGCTGAGACCAAGGCCGAAGTAAAGGCTGAGGCCGAGGCGAAGGTTGCTGCGCCCGCGATCACGCTGCCGGCGACCGGCGAGCGCGAGCTCCGCCTCGATCTGTTCCGCGGGCTCGCGCTGTGGCTGATCTTCATCGATCATCTGCCGACCAATCTTCTGACCTGGCTGACGATCCGCAATTACGGCTTCTCCGACGCCACCGAGATCTTCATCTTCATCTCCGGCTACACCGCGGCCTTCGTCTACGGCCGCGCCATGCTGGAGGGCGGCTTCGTGATCGCGACCGCGCGCATCCTGCGCCGGGTCTGGCAGATCTATGTCGCGCATGTCTTCCTGTTCACGATCTTCCTCGCCGAGATCTCCTATGTCGCGACCTCGTTCGAGAACCCGCTCTACAGCGAGGAAATGGGGATCATGGACTTCCTCAAGCAGCCCGACGTCACCATCGTGCAGGCGCTGCTGCTGCGCTTCCGTCCCGTCAACATGGACGTGCTGCCGCTCTATATCGTCTTGATGCTGTTCCTGCCGCTGATCCTGTGGCTGATGAAATGGAAGCCCGACGTCACGCTCGGCCTCTCGGTCCTGCTCTACGCGCTGACCTGGCAGTTCGACCTCTATCTCTCGGCCTATCCGAACGGCTTCTGGGCGTTCAATCCGTTCGCCTGGCAATTGCTGTTCGTGTTCGGCGCCTGGTGTGCGCTCGGCGGCGCGCGGCGGATGTCGCGCATCCTGTCGTCGAACATCACGATGTGGATCTGCATCGTCTATCTGGTCGCGGCGTTCTTCGTGACGCTGACCTGGTACGTGCCGCAGCTCGGCCACATCATGCCGAAGGTGATCGAGCAATGGATGTATCCGATCAACAAGACTGACCTGGACGTGTTGCGGTTCGCGCACTTCCTGGCGCTCGCTGCGCTCACCGTGCGCTTCCTGCCCAAGGACTGGCCGGGGCTGAAATCGCCCTGGCTGCGACCTTTGATCCTGTGTGGCCAGCACTCGCTTGAGATATTCTGCCTCGGGGTCTTCCTCGCCTTCGCCGGTCACTTCGTGCTTGCCGAAGTATCCGGCGGTGCCGCACTGCACGCCTTGATCAGCGTCTGCGGCATCCTCATCATGTGCGGCATGGCGTGGATCATTTCGTGGTACAAGCACTCCGCCGACAAAGGCGCCTCGAAAAAAGGCGCCGCCGGCAACGCCGATATGGCGGGAGGGGGAGCATGAAGTCCGCACGGACGATGCTGGGCCTGACGCTGCTCGCAGCCTGCCTGACGGCCGGTTTGGCGGTGGCGCCCGCGCGCGCCGGCGACACGGCGGAGCCGGCACCGCCGCCGCCTTGCGACGTGCCCGCCTATCTGCTTTCGAGCGATAGCTCGCTGCCCAAGGTCACCGACGCCATCAAGTCCAACCGGACGCTCAACGTGCTGGTGGTCGGCAGCCGCTCCTCGACCATCCAGGGCAACGAGGCGAGCGCCTATCCGGCCACGCTGCAGGAGGCGCTGAAGGAAGCGTTGCCGTCGTCGACCATCGATTTATCCGTAGAACTACAGGGAAAGAGCACCGCCGAGGAGACCGCGGGAACTCTTGTTAAGCTTGTTGAAGCAAAAAAGCCTACTTTGGTTATCTGGCAGACCGGAACGGTCGATGCTATGCGAGCGGTCGATCCCGATGATTTCCGTACCGCCATCAACGAAGGCGTTGTTGCGTTGCGGGACGCCGGGACCGACGTGGTGCTGGTCAATTTGCAATACAGCCCGCGTACGGAGACGATGATCTCTGCGCCGCCATATCTCGACAACATGAAGGTGGTGGCGCAGCAGCACGACGTTCCGCTGTTCGACCGGTTCGCGATTATGAAGCAGTGGAGCGACGCCGGATATTTTGACCTGTTCAGCACCTCGCATGGTGTCGATCTGGCCAAGAAGGTTCATGCCTGTCTCGGCCGCGCACTGGCGAAATTCGTGATCGATGCGGCCCATCTCGGCCCGGTGCAGCAGAACTAGAGGAAGCAGAGTAAATGCGTTTCGCCTTCCCTTTTCGCGCTTCCGCAGGGCGGAGTCTGTGCGCCGCTGCGGCGCTGGCACTGCTCGCGGTCGCGCCGTCGCGCGCGCAGACCGGGCAGGCCGACCAGCATGCAGCGCTTTCGTCCGGCGGCAAGACCGACGCTGCAAAGCCTGATGCGACGCAGCCCGCTGCGACGGCCGATGCGACCAATCCGCCGCAATCCGGCGTCGCGGCGAAGGCGCTCGACAAGGTGAAGCAGGCCGCGAAATCCGCCAGCGACATCTTCCACCGCGTGCCCTGTCATCAGCCCAAGGGCGTACCGAACAGCACCGGCTCGCTGCCGCATGTCGCGGCCAAGCTCGCCGCCGGCAAGCCGGTCGTCATCATCGCGTTCGGCTCGTCCTCGACCCAGGGCTATGGATCGTCGGCGCCGGAATTCACCTATCCGAACCGGCTCGCCGGACAGTTGCGCCGGCAGTATCCGTCCGCCGACATCACCGTGCTCAATCGCGGCAAGGGCGGCGAGGACGCGCCCGAGATGATGGCGCGGCTGCAAACCGAAGTGATCGACGTCCATCCCGACATGGTGATCTGGCAGGTCGGCACCAACGCGGTGCTGCGCAACCTCGATCCTGCCGAGACCGCCAAACAGGTCGAGGACGGCGTGGCGCGCCTTCAGGCGTCCGGCGCCGACGTCGTGCTGGTCGATCCGCAATATTCGCCGCGCGTCACCGAGCGTCCCGAAAGCGCGCGCGGCATGGTGAAGCTGCTCGGCCGCATCGCCGCGCTGCGCCATGTCGGCATCTTCCCGCGCTTCGAGGTGATGCGCGACTGGCACGAGAGACAGGCGATCCCGATCACCGATTTCGTCACTGCCGACGGCCTGCACATGAACGACTGGGGCTACGCCTGCTTCGCCCAGCTGCTCGGCGACGACATCATCCGCTCGGTCGGTGCGATCAAGATCGGCGTCAACGTCCCCGCCGACGTCAGAACCTACCGGCCGATGTGATCGGACGCTGTCTCTCTCTTGCGTTCGCTCTATTACCGTCACCCTGAGGTGGCCGCTTCCTCAGCGGCCCTCGAAGGGTCGACGGCCCGACTTGGGGGGCCGTGCATCCTTCGAGGCTCGCTCCGCTCGCACCTCAGGATGAGGGACTGATACCGTCGCGGACTCTTGCCTCGACCATCCGGCCACGCCCGCCTCCAATCTTGACCTCGCCGTGGTAATCCGCTCCCTTGGCGCCTGCACCCAAGCCTCAAGGGAAACGCTCATGTCTTTCGTGCTGGCCATCGATCAGGGCACCACATCGTCGCGCGCCATGGTGTTTCGCGGCGACATCTCCATCGCCGCCGTCGCGCAGCAGGAGTTTCCGCAGCATTTCCCGGCCTCCGGCTGGGTCGAGCACGAGCCGGAGGACATCTGGACCTCGACCGTGATGGTGTGCCGCGAGGCGCTTGAGAAGGCCGGCCTCAAGGCGAAGGACATCGCCGCGATCGGCATCACCAACCAGCGCGAGACCACCGTGGTGTGGGACCGCGCCACCGGACAAGCGGTGCACCGCGCCATCGTCTGGCAGGACCGCCGCACCGCCGACATCTGCGCAAAACTCAAGGCGGACGGCCATGAGCCGGCGATTTCGGCGAAGACCGGTCTGATCATCGATCCCTATTTCTCGGGGACAAAAGTCGCCTGGATCCTCGATCACGTGCCGGGCGCGCGCGAGCGCGCCGAGCGCGGCGAACTGCTGTTCGGCACCGTCGACTGCTATCTCTTGTGGCGGCTCACCGGCGGGAGAGTCCACGCCACCGACGCCACCAACGCCTCGCGCACGCTGTTGTTCAACATCCACACCGGCGCCTGGGACGATGACCTCGTCAAGCTGCTGCGCGTGCCGCGCTCGATGCTTCCCGAGGTGAAGGATTCCTCCGCGCGGTTCGGCGAGAGCACCGCAGATCTGTTCGGCGGGCCGATCGCGATCTCAGGGATTGCCGGCGACCAGCAGGCCGCGACCATCGGCCAGGCCTGCTTCGAGCCCGGCATGATGAAGTCGACCTACGGCACCGGCTGCTTCGCGCTGCTTAACACCGGCACCACGCCGGTGGCTTCGAAGAACAAGCTGCTCACCACGATCGCCTACCAGCTCGGCGGCCAGCGCACCTATGCGCTCGAAGGTTCGATCTTCGTCGCCGGCAGTGCGGTGCAGTGGCTGCGCGACGGGCTCGGCATCATCAAGCACGCCGCCGAGACCGGGCCGCTTGCCGACAAATCCGACTCCATGCAGAGCGTGTACCTGGTGCCCGCCTTTGTCGGCATGGGCGCGCCGTACTGGAATCCGCGCGTGCGCGGCGCGCTGTTCGGGCTGACCCGCAACACCGGTCCGGCCGAGCTCGCGCATGCGACGCTGGAGAGCGTCTGTTACCAGACCTTCGATCTGTGGGCCGCGATGCGCACCGACTGGCCGGAGGCCAACGCCGCCAACACCGTGCTGCGCGTCGATGGCGGCATGACCGCCTCGGACTGGACCATGCAGCGGCTCGCCGATCTGCTCAACGCCCCGGTCGATCGCCCGATGATCCAGGAAACCACGGCGCTCGGGGCCGCCTACCTCGCCGGCCTCGACGCCGGCGTCTATCCGGAGCCCGCCAAGTTCGCCGACAATTGGCGACTCGAGCACCGCTTCCGGCCGGCGATGAGCCAGGCGACGCGCGAGCGCAAGCTCGCCGGCTGGGCACGCGCCGTGAAGGGCGTGCTGGCGAGCGACGAGGGGGAGTAGTAATGATCTGATGTTGCGGCAAGCTCGCTGCACCTCTCCCGCTTGCGGGGCAGGTCGCATTGCGTCGGAGATGCAATGCGGGTGGGGGCTCTCCCCGCATCATGACCAGTCCCATCGCAGCGACACCCCCACCCCGGCCCTCTCAGCGCGAGCTTTGCTCGTCGCGACCCGCAAGCGGGAGAGGGGGCGGACCACCACTGCGGCTGAAGACGCCTCATAACCAATAACAACCATCGGAGAACAACATGAACACGGATCTCAACCGCGTCGCCAAGCTACTCACCGCCGCACTCTGTGCCGCAATACTCGCCGCACCCGCCACCGCGCGCGAGAAGCCGAGCCCGCTCGTCGCGGCGCGCGAGGTCGAGACCGACGTCGTGGGGCTGAAGGCACCGGGCCAGATCCTGGTTGATGTCTGGGGCATCCCGCACATCTATGCCGGCAACGAGCACGACCTGTTCTTCCTGCAAGGCTTCAACGCCGCGCGTGACCGGCTCTGGCAGATCGATCTCTGGCGCAAGCGCGGACTCGGCCTGCTGGCGAAGGACTTTGGGCCCGCCTATGCGGAGCAGGACAAGGCGCTGCGCCTGTTCCTCTATCGCGGCGACATGAATGCGGAATGGGCCGCCTATGGTCCGAAGGCGAAATCCTATGCGGAGGCGTTCGTCGCCGGCGTCAATGCCTATGTCGCCGACGTCCAGGCGGGCAAGCGCGCGTTGCCGATCGAGTTCAGGATCGCAGGCACGATGCCTGACCTGTGGTCGGCGGAGGATGTCGTGCGCGTCCGCAGCCATGGTCTGACCCGCAACGTCGCCTCCGAGGTGAAGCGCTCGCGGGTGGCCTGCGCTGCCGGCCTCGATGCCGATCGCTTCCGCGTCAAGCTGGAGCCGGCCTGGACCACCAGGATCCCCGATGGCCTCGATCCCTGCAGCGTGCCGAAGGCGGTGCTCGCCGCCTACGATCTTGCCACGCGGCCCGTGAAGTTCGCCGCGCCGAAGGACCAGAAGGCGGCCCTGGCGCATGATCCCGACACGTACCTCGCCGAGGCCGACCAGCAGCGCGACACCATCGGCTCCAACAACTGGGTGATCGCGGCATCGCGCACCGCGACCGGACGTCCGATCCTCGCCAACGATCCGCATCGCGAGCACTCGGTGCCGTCGCTGCGCTACATCGTCGGCCTCAACGCGCCCGGCATCTCCGTAATCGGCGCCGGCGAGCCGGCGCTGCCGGGCATCTCGATCGGCCACAACGACACCATCGCGTTCGGGCTGACCATCTTCAACGTCGACCAGGAAGACCTCTACGTCTACGAGCTCAAGTCAGACAATCCGAACCAGTACCCTTACGGCACCGGCTGGGAGGACATGAGGATCGTGCATGAGAAGGAGGCGGTGAAGGGCGAGGCCGACCGCGAGTTCGAGCTGAAGTTTACCCGCCACGGCCCGGTGATCTTCGTCGACGCCGACAAGAAGCATGCGTTCGCCGTGCGCTCGATCTGGTTCGAGCCGGGCACCTCGGCCTATTTCGGCTCATCCGACTACATGACGGCAAGAAGCTGGAATGGCTTCCTCGGCGCGATGCGGCGCTGGGGCGCGCCGTCGGAGAACCAGGTCTATGCCGATACCAGCGGCAACATCGGCTGGGTCGCCGCCGGCAAGACGCCGCGCCGCACCAGTTTTGACGGCCTGATGCCGGTGCCCGGCGACGGCCGCTACGAGTGGCAGGGCTTTCTGTCGCTCGACGAGCTGCCGAAGCTGTATCAGCCGAAGCAGGGCTTCATCGCCACCGCCAACCAGATGAACCTGCCGGCGGATTATCCGGTGGCGGAGCGCAGGGTCGGCTTCGAATGGGCCGACAGCGCGCGCTGGCAGCGCATCACCGAGGTGCTGCAGGCCAACAGCAAGGTGACGCTGGCGGACGCGATGGCGCTGCAGAACGACGACACCGGCATGCTCGCGCGGCGCCTCGTCGCGCTGCTGAAGCCGCTCACGTCGGATGATGCGAACGTCAGGAAGGGCCTCGATCTGCTCAAGGCGTGGGATGCGCGCGACGCGGCCGACAGCGCGGCCGCCGCGGTCTACGAGGTGTGGATCGCAAACCATCTCGGCCCGGTGTTGCTCAAGACCACCGCGCCGAAGGCGGCCGAGCTGATCGCGCCGGAAGCCTCCAGCATCTCCGCCATTGTCGGCTATCTCGAAAAGCCCGACGCCGCGCTCGGCAGCGATCCCTCAGCCGAGCGCGACCGCGTGCTGCGCGACAGCCTCGGCGAGGCGGTCGCCGACGTTGCCGACAAGCTCGGTCCCGATGCGTCGACCTGGCGCTGGGGCCGGCTGCACGTCGCGCAATTCAATCACGCGCTGATGCCGCTCGCCGACAAGGCGACCGCGGCGCAGATGCAGGTCGGTCCGCTCGCCTTTGGCGGCGCCGCCAACGTGCCGCGCGCCGCCACCTATCGCCGCTCCGACTATCATCTGATCTCCGGCGCTTCATTCCGCATGGTGCTCGATGTCGGCAATTGGGATGCGAGCCGCGCCGTCAACACGCCTGGCCAATCCGGCGATCCCTTCAGCGGCCACTACCGCGACCTCGCGCCGCTGTGGGCGACGGGTCAGTATGTGCCGCTGCTCTACAGCCGCGGCGCGGTGGAAGCCGCAACCGCGGAAGCAATCACGCTGACGCCGAGGTGAGGGGCGTCACCAACTCCAACGTCGTCCCGGGTCATCGACTTGTCTCGCCGAAGCTCGAAGAGTGAAGGCGGAAGCGCGACCCGGGACTCATCGATGCGAACGCCGACGTGGACTGCGGCGGTCAGCCACTATTCACTTTGTGCCATCAACGCGGCGGCGCATCTGGATCACTACAAGTTGACGTTTGCGATTTGCGCACGGACGTCCCGCGACGCTGTGCGCGGGCGTCCAAGAAGCGCTGGCTTCTGCCTGCTAGTCTGATCGATCGTGATCGCCGCCGGGCTGTGGCGATTCTCACATTCGGCGCGAGAACGTATTTTCTGGAAGCGATTGAAAGCTCAGCTGGTTACTTTCACAGGAGCTGACCATGACGAAAATCATTCTTGTTTCGATCGCAGTTGCTTCGCTCTCCACGGCGGCATTCGCCGACGCACGGACAGCACAACACCGGACCCACCAACGCCTCGTGATGGGTACCGCACTGAGTCCTGCCGTGCTCAACGCCAACGCCAGTCTGAATGGCGATGTCAGCGACCGCGCGATGCGTATGCGGAATCTTCGCGAGTCCGGTTACAACCCGAAGAACGATTTAGACGCGAACGGCAACGTGTGGGTTGGCAATTAACCGAGTACGGGAGGGCCGGGGGAGCCCTCCCTCAAAGCGCATTCAAGCTGGTTATCCCGCTCGTTGGACCTGGCCGCTCGAATGAGGAGCAGCGG